>DATAHJ010000176.1:0-7584 GCA_036263275.1 Fibrobacteria bacterium
GTGAAGTGCTCCTGCTGGACCAGTTTCGCGCCGCGCCGCGTGGCGATGAGGGCCGCCTCGTTCACCAGGTTGGCGAGGTCGGCGCCCGTGAAGCCCGACGTGATGGAGGCCACGGTGTCGAGGTCCACGGCGGGGGACACCTGCACCTTCTTCATGTGCACCTGCAGGATGGCCTTGCGGCCTTCCTTGTCGGGTCGATCCACCAGCACCTGCCGGTCGAAGCGGCCCGCGCGCAGGAGGGCCGGGTCCAGGATCTCGGGCCGGTTGGTCGCCGCCAACAGCATCAGGCCCTGCGTGGAGTCGAAGCCGTCCATCTCCACCAGCAATTGGTTGAGCGTCTGCTCCTTCTCATCGTGCCCGCCGCCTCCGAAGCCGCCCTGCGAGCGCGCGCGTCCCAGCGCGTCGAGCTCGTCGATGAAGATGATGGCCGGCGCCTTCTTGCGGGCCTGTTCGAACAGGTCGCGCACGCGCGCCGCGCCCACGCCCACGAACATCTCGACGAACTCCGACCCGGAGATGGAGAAGAAGGGCACCTTCGCCTCGCCGGCCACGGCCTTGGCGAGCATGGTCTTGCCGGTTCCCGGCGGGCCCACCAGCAGCACGCCCTTGGGCATGCGCCCGCCGAGCCTTCCGTACGAGGCGGGATTCTTGAGGAAGTCCACCACCTCCTGGAGTTCCGCTTTCGCTTCGTCGACTCCCGCGACGTCCTTGAAGCGCACCGCGATCTCGGTCTCGGCGTAGATGCGCGCCTTGCTCTTGCCCACCGACAGGAAGTTCCCGCCGCCGCCTCCCATGCCTCCGCCCATGCGGCGCATCAGGAAGATCCAGATGATCGCGAAGAAGATCACGGGCAGGATCCACGACATCAAATCGCGCAGGAAGGTGCTCTCGATCTTGCGGTCGAAGAGGATGCCGCGGTCGCGCAGGCGGTTCGCGAGGTCGTCGTCGACGCGCGTGGTCACGAACTCGCGCTTGCCGCCCACGGGCTGCTTGAACTTGCCGCTCACGTAATCGCCGGTGACCGACACCGAGTCCACGGCCTTTTCGTCCACGAGCTCGAGGAACTTGCTGTAGGGAAGCTCGGCCACATTGGCCGCGGTGTGGAAGAGCCGCTGCGCCCAGAGGACGCCGAACACCGCGAGCACCAGGAAGAGAAGATGGAATTGGGGGCCACCCGCGGGAGAGCGGCGAGGGGCGGGGGTTTTCTTCGCGGGCACGGGACTCCTCGGGGTGCTGTCGGGGGCGATGGGGGATCGCGAGGTCACCTGAAAAAGTACGCGAATGCGAAGGCGTCGGATTGGGTAAAAAGGACAAAACGTACGGAAATGAAACAAACTTCCGGAGCCTCTTGCTATTTTTTCGACTCCACAGACAACCCGAAATCCCGGAGCCGTTCCGGGCTCACAGCCTCAAAGAAGCCCCCAAAGGAGATTCCCCTTGGCCCTCGACAACGCCCTTCTCAAGCGCATCGCCGATAACATTCGCGTCCTCGCCGTCGCCATGCCCGAAACCGCCAAGTCGGGCCATCCCGGTGGCGCGATGGGCGGCGCTGATTTCATGGCGCTCCTCTACACCGAGTTCCTGAACTTCGATCCTAGCGACATGAGCTGGCCGCACCGCGACCGCTTCTTCCAGGACGCGGGCCACCTTTCGTCGATGATGTACGGCACGCTGTCGCTGTTCGGCAAGTATTCCATGCAGGAGCTGTCGCAGTTCCGCCAGTGGGAGAGCCCGACGCCGGGCCACCCCGAGCGCGACGTGAAGCGCGGCCTCGAGAACACCTCGGGCCCGCTGGGCCAGGGCCACGTGATGGGCGCGGGCGCGGCCATCGCCGAGCGCGTGCTGTCCGACCGCTTCGGCGCGTGGACCGACCACAAGACCGTCTGCTACATCACCGACGGCGGCGTCGAGGAAGAGGCGTCGCAGGGCGTGGGCCGCATCGCGGGCCACCTCGGCCTGTCGAACCTCATCATGTTCTACGACGCCAATGAGGTGCAGCTCTCGCACATGGTGAAGGACACCATGACCGAGGACACCGCCAAGAAGTACGAGGCATGGGGTTGGGCGGTGGAGACCGTCGACGGCCATGACTTCGACGCGATGCGCGCGGCGCTCAAGCGCGCCTGGGCGCGCACCGACAAGCCGACCTTCATCCTGGGCCGCACCATCATGGGCCGTGGCGCGATCAAGGCCGACGGCACCAAGTACGAGGGCAGCCCCAAGCTGCACGGCAACCCGATCTCAAAGAGCGAGGCGAACTACGAGGCGACCCTGAAGCTGCTGGGCTGCGCGGACTGCGCCGCCCCTTTCGCGATCTTCGACGACGTGAAGGCCGTGATGGACAAGGTGATCGCGGAAAAGACCGCGAAGGTCGCTTCGCTGAAGAAGGCCGAGAAGGACTGGGCCGCGCAGAACCCCGAGCTGGCGAAGAAGCTGGCCTCGTGGCTCAAGGGCGAACTGCCCAAGCTCGACTGGTCCGCGGTTCCGCAGAAGGGCGGCGAAGCCACCCGCGCGGCCAGCAAGAATGTTCTGGAATATCTGCACGGCAAGGTCGAGAACCTCGTGGTGATGTCGGCCGACCTGGCCGATTCCGACTACACCGAGGGCTTCCTCAAGAAGACGAAGATCTTCAGGAAGGGCGACTTCTCGGGCTCCTTCCTGCAGGCCGGCGTGGCCGAGCTCACCATGGCCGGCATCATGAACGGCATCGCCTTGCATGGCGGCCTGATTCCGGTGGGCGGCACCTTCTTCGTGTTCAGCGACTTCCAGAAGCCGGCCATTCGCTTGGCCGCTCTCCAGGAGGCGAAGGTGATCTTCCTGTGGTCGCACGACGCCTTCCGCGTGGGCGAGGACGGCCCGACGCATGAGCCGATCGAGCAGGAGGCGCAGCTGCGCCTGCTGGAGCGCCTCAACAACCTCGAGGGCAAGCGCTCCTTCCTGGCACTGCGCCCGGGCGACGCTTCCGAGACCACGATCGCCTGGAAGCTGGCGCTCGAAGCCCACGGCCCGTCGTCGCTGGTGCTCACGCGCCAGCCGGTGGCCGAGCTGCCTCCGACATCGAACAGCCGCTTCGAGGACGCCTCGAAGGGCATGCCGAAGGGCGCCTACGTGGTCGTCGACTGCGAGGGCAAGCCGGACCTGATCCTGCTCGCGAACGGCTCAGAGGCCTCGCTGCTCGTCGAAGGCGCTGAGAAGCTCAAGGCCAAGGGCCTCAAGGTTCGCGTGGTGTCGGCGCCCTCCGAGGGCCTGTTCCGCGACCAGACGGAAAGCTACCGCGACTCGGTGACGCCGTTCGGCCTGCCCGTGCTGGGCTGGACCGCCGGCGAGCCTTCCACGCTGCGCAACCTCGTCGGTCCGCTGGGCAAGGTGTACGGCATGACGCGCTTCGGCGCGTCGGCTCCGTTCAAGGTGCTCGACGAGAAGTTCGGCTACACCGCGGACAACGTGGTGAAGGTCGCGGAGGAATACCTCGCGGAGTACAAGGCCAACGTGAAGAAGATCGTGGCGCTGGCCTGACGGCGGCCGCGATTCGCGGGTTCCGACGCGCAAAAAACCCGGTTCCTTGCGGACCGGGTTTTTTTGTCGTCCCGATTGTACCTTCACGCCATGTCGCGCCGATCGCTTCTCCTGTTGCTCCTCGTGTTGGTGGCATTCTACTGCGCCTTGGGCTTCACGGGATTCGGCACCGACAACGACACCTACGAGATGCTCCGGCGCGGGCATGAGCTGTTGCGCGACGGGACCTATGTGCCGTCGCGGTCGCCCGGCTACCCGCTGCCCGAGGTGGTCATCGCGATCACCGGCTACGCGGGAGGCTTTCTCCTCTCGAACGCGGTGTCGGCGCTCCTCGGCGGGTTGGCGGTGGCCTGCTTTTATCTCTTGGCACGCGATGCTTTCGGGTCGCGCGCCGCGCTGCTGTCGGCCGCGGCCGCGGGGCTCAATCCCCATTGGATCGTGGCCTCTTCCAGTTCGATGGACTATGTGTATGCCCTGGCGTTTTGCCTGGCGGGCGTGCTGGCGTTGCGGCACGGCCGCCTGTACGCGGCCGCGCCCCTGCTTGCCATGTCGGTCGCGTCGCGCCTGACCTACCTGCCGCTCGGGGTGATCGCCTACGCCTGCATGGCCTTCTTGCCCTCCGCGCGCCGCGGCCATGTTCTGGCGGCCGCATTGCTTTTCGTCGCGCTCGCCCTCGCGCCTTATGCGGCCATCTATCATGCGGTGGGCGCGTCCATGATCCAGGTCTACACCGGCCAGCCCATAGGCTTTTTCAGTTTCGAGGGCTATGCGCACTTGAGCGACTACGTGGGCCGCTTCGTGTTCAAGAACATTTCCTTCTGGGGCGCGTTCCTCGTCCCCGTCCTCGCCGCGGCCGGCCTCGCATGGTGGCGCCGTGGACGCCGCCGGAATGTGGGCTTACCAGGCGCCCCGGTTCCCGGCATCGCGTTGGCCGGTATCTGGGCCGCGATCGTCTACACCGAGGCGTTGTTCTTTCGCCTTCCCCTCGAGATACCCTATCTGCTGCCGATGCTTTTCCCCGTGGTCTTCCTCCTCAACCTCGTTCCGCGCGCGCGATTTTTCCTGGCGTGCGTCCTCGTGGGGCACCTTGTCTACGGGCTGGTTTCCCTGGACTTGCTGAAGGTGCGCTACTTGCACACCGGGTTCAATGGCCGCGTGGCGGCAGGGGCGACCTTCGGTCCGTCATTCGGGCCCGGAGTCCTGATCCAGGATCTCTCCCTGCGGCACGAGGCGGAGGCCTACCACGTCAAGCGATTCGGCCTGAGCGAACTGAAGCGCGGGCTTCCGGAGCCGAAGGACGAATAGAGCGTTCCCCGGTGATCACCGGGCTTCGAGGCACGCGATGAGGGCGTTGCCCTCCGGGCGAAGGTCCGGGTTTGCGACCTCGAAATCCGGCGGGAGCGCGATCGGGCGGATCGGCCCCGAAATTCCCGCGCGATGCGCGGCCTCGCCAAGGCCCGAAGCGAACTCCGCGTAGGAGATGCCGAAGTAGTTGGTGACCGCGACGAGCGCGCCGCCGGGAGCGAGCAGGGCCGCCGCCTTGGCGGCGAGCCGGAAGTAATCGGATTCGAAGCGGAATACCTTGCCGTCGAAGCGGGAGAACACGGGAGGGTCGAGCAGGATGCGGTCGAAACGCAAGCCTTTCTTCGACGCCCAGTCGAGATAGCGTTCGCTGTCCATCTTCACGAATCGGCAGCGGTCCTCCGCCAGTTTCGCGAGCGCGAGGTTTTCCCGTCCCCACGCCAGGTAGCGCGCGGAGACGTCGACCTGCACGACTTCCGCCGCGCCGCCCAGGAGCGCCGCAAGGCCAAGCGAACCGGTGTAGCAGAAGAGGTTGAGGACGCGCGCGCCCTGTGAATTCGCGCGCAGTTCGCGCCGAAGCTCACGGGTGTCCAGGAATAGCCCGACGTTGCGGGGGTGGCGCAGCTCCAGCCGAAAGGGTTGCCCGTTCTCCAGGATCGTCAGGCTTTCAGGAGGCTCCCCGGCGAGAGCGAAACTGCCTGATCGCGCGGCGTCGCCCGCGCTGGCCCGGTCCACCAGCGAGATGGACTCCCATCCGAACCTTTCCTTCCACGAGGAAGCGGCCGCCCGCAGCCGGATACCCCTTGATGTTTCTCCTGCGTTTCCGTCGCTCTTCTCGCTATCGCCATAATCGTAGAGGATGCCGTGTTTCCCGTACAGCTCGAAAACGAGACGCGGAGTTCCCGATGCGGAAGCGTTGAGGAGACGCGCCGCGCCGCATTCCGCGTGCAGCGCGGCCTTGTCCGCCCAAGCGGACGTCAATCTGGCTTCCAGCGCGGAAAGTGAATCTGGCATGCGAATACGGGAACTGTAGAAGCGGGAAAATTTTAGCTTTTTTCCAACAATCGAATAAAACGGACGAATACACGGGCCAGTAAAACGGACAAGGGAAAAACAATGTCCTTCAGCGTCGACGACAAGAACCGCAGCTCATCCAACTTCTTCTCCGGCCGGCGTGAGCCGGAGGATTGCATCCTGATCATCTACGGCGGGTCGGGCGACCTTGCCAAGCGCAAGCTTTTTCCCTCGCTGAACAACCTGCTGCTCAAGAAGCAGATGCCCAAGCGCTTCAAGGTGCTGGCGGTGGGGCGCAAGGACGCCAAGGTGGAAGACCTGCTTTCGATGGGCAAGTACTCCGACGCGTTTCGCGCGAACTTCAGCTACCTGCAGTCCGATTATTCGGCCGAGGGCATCGCCCGCATCAAGAAGGAATGCGAGGCCCTTTGCGAGGGCGGGGGCATTCCGGCCAATTACCTCCACTATCTCGCCGTCCCGCCCGAGGGTTATGCGACGCTGGCCCGCGCGCTGAGCGCGGGGGGCATGGTGCACCCGCCCAAGGACCCCAACTGGAGCCGCCTCGTGGTCGAGAAGCCCTACGGCCGCGACCTCGCCAGCGCGATCGAGCTCGACGAGAGCCTGCTGTCGGGCTTCTCCGAAAAGCAGATCTACCGCATCGACCACTACCTCGGCAAGGAGACGGTCCAGAACCTGCTCGTGTTCCGCTTCGCCAACTCGGTCTTCGAGCCCATCTGGAACCACCACCACATCGAGAGCGTGCAGATCAGCGGCTCCGAGATGCTGGGCGTGGAGGACCGCGCCGATTACTTCGACAAGAGTGGCAGCCTCCGCGACATGGTGCAGAACCACCTGATGCAGATCTTTTGCCTCGTGACGATGGAGCCGCCGGTGAACCTCTCGGCGGAGGCCATCCGCGACGAGAAGGTGAAGGTGCTGCGCGCGCTGCGTCCCATGGACACCAACGTGCGGCCCCTCATGGCGGTGCGCGGGCAGTACGGCCCGGGGCAGATCAAGGGCGAAAAGGTTCCCGGCTATCGCCAGGAGAAGGGCGTGGCCCCCGACAGCAGCACCGACACCTTCGTGGCGCTGCGCCTGCACGTCGACAACTCGCGCTGGACGGGCGTTCCCTTCTACATGCGCTCCGGGAAGCGCATGGGCCGCAAGGGCACCGAGGTGGTCATCACCTTCAAGCCGCTCCCGAACATCCTGTTCAACGCGGGCGAGCAGCGCGCCGAGAACAACCGCATCATCTTCAAGATCCAGCCCCAGGAAGCCATCGTCATGGAACTGACGAGCAAGAACCCGGGGCAAAGCTTCGAGCTCGCCGACACGGCGCTGAACTTCTGCTACAGCGACCGCTTCGACACCAGCGCCGACGGCTACGAGCGCCTCCTGCTCGACGCGATCCTGGGCGACCCGACCCTGTTCGTGCGTTCGGACGAAACCGAATTGTCATGGAAGTTCCTCGATCCCTTGCTGAAGCACTGGGAGGATCACCCGGCCGGCAAGGCGTTCCCGAACTACCCCGCCGGCGCGAACGACCCGAAGGTGGCGAACGAGGTGCTGCTCGACCGCGATTCGTGGATCGACTTCTCGAAGTGGGACAACGCCTGCCCTTAAACTTTTACCCGGTGCGCGGTACTCCTTGAGTTTCCGGACGTCCCTTCGTCGTACACGGCAATCAGCCCCTCAGGAGAAGGTTCTTCTCCGGGTACCGACTACCGTGTACCAACAAAGGAAAGGCTTGGA
>DATAHJ010000177.1:0-2724 GCA_036263275.1 Fibrobacteria bacterium
GTTCCCACGCCCTTCTTCGCCGGGGGAGGTTTCGAATGTGTCCGGAATGGGAAACTACCGCCTGCGACCGATACCCCGTATTATACTTGGGACATGGCCGCCACTCCCCATACCGCGCTGTTCCCCGCCTCCGATGCCGAGAAAGTCCAGCTGGGCGGGGAGTCGGAACAATACTTCGTCCGCCTCGAGAACGCCCTCGGCGTGCGCCTGCTGACGCGCAACGCCGGCGTCACCGTGCAGGCGCCCAACGAGGCGTCCGTGCAGAAGGCCGTCGCCACGCTGCTCAAGATGCGCGAGACGCTCAAGACGGGGCAGACGCTTTCCGAATTCTACGTCGATACGCTGCTCGGCCTCGCCGGCGGCCCTTCCCATTCGAACCCCGGCAAGAAGGCCGCCGAGAGCTTCGCGCAGCCCTTCGCGCCCAACAGCGAGAAGCCGGTGCTGATCGACCGCTACGGCAAGCCCGTGCAGCCGAAGACGGCGGGGCAGGCGCGCTTCCTGCAGATCATCCGCAATCACGACGTGGTGTTCGCCGCGGGTCCTGCGGGCACGGGCAAGACCTTCATGGCCGTGGCCATGGCCGTGCAGGCGCTGGAGAAGAAGCTCGTCGACCGCGTGATCCTCTGCCGCCCCGCGGTGGAATCGGGCGAGAGCCTCGGCTTTTTGCCCGGCTTGCTGAGCGACAAGATCGCGCCGTACATGCGGCCGCTGCATGATTCCTTGAGCGTGATGCTTTCCACGGAGAAATTGCGCGAATACTGGGACGGCAACTCGATCGAGATCGCGCCCCTCGCCTATATGAGGGGTCGCACCCTGAGCCGCAGCTTCGTCATCCTCGACGAGGCGCAGAACGCCACCGTGGCGCAGATGAAGATGTTCCTCACGCGCCTGGGCCCCGACACGCGCGCGGTGCTCACCGGCGACGAGAGCCAGGTGGACCTTGGCCCCCGTGAGAAGTCGGGCTTTTCGCACGCGCGCAGCATCCTCGCGGGCATCGAGGGCATCGGGCAGATCGAGCTGGGCCTCGAGGACGTGGTGCGCCACCGCCTGGTGCGCGAGATCATCCGCGCCTATGAGACCAATGGCGGCTAGCGCCGCCGTCGGGACGAACGGCGGCTGAGGCCTCGTTATCGGTCAGTCTCGGGCGCGGGCTTATAAGAGGTAACGGCCTTATGCTCTCTTCCTCGGGTTGGTTCTTTTGGGCGGCAATGTCCGCCGTGTTCGCGGCGGCAACGGCGATATTCGCCAAGGTCGGCCTTGAGGGCGTGGACTCCGATCTCGCCACCCTGATTCGTGTCGTCCTGATCGCGTTTCTCCTGTCCGCCTTCGTCGTCTTCGCGGGCAAGTGGACGAATCCTTTTCTTCTTCCCCGTCGGACTTGGGCGTTCCTTGCATTGTCCGCCCTGGCGACGGGCGCCTCGTGGGTCTGTTATTTCAGGGCCTTGAAGATGGGAAACGTCTCGCAAGTCTCGCCCGTCGACAAGTTCAGCCTCGTTCTCGCGGCTGTTTTTGCGTTCGCGTTTCTGGGAGAGCGCCCCCTCGCGCGGGAATGGGCGGGGATCGTGTTGGTCGCGGCGGGGGTTATTGTTCTGGCGCTCAGGCGTTGAAGTCGTCGATCGGAATTTTATCGCGCGAATCGTGACGATGCTTGAAAAATTCGGAATCGTTTTCGACCTTCGCCAAGGCGAACCTTCGCGCCGAAGACTTCTCCTTCAAAAGGATGCCCGCATGAAACTCCCCGGCCTCTTCGCCTGCCTGACGTTGTCGATGGCCCTCCTCGGATGCGCCGGAAAGCGCGTCGGCGAAAAGACCCCGCCGCAGGAGCTCGGCCCCAGCGTGGGCTACGTGGCTTTCCGCTACGAGCGGGCGAACGGGGAGGAGGCCGAGCTGCTCGTCCGGCGCGTCGCGACCGGCGAGAATTACCACTTCAGCCTCGATCGTACTCCGAACTCCATGTATTTCGGCGTGGGCGGGCTTAAGCTGTACGAAAAGAAATTCGGCGACACGACGGAGCCATCCCTCGTGGTGTTGCCGCTGCCGGCGGGCGAATATGAGTGCCGCTTTCTCACCCTGAAGGTCGACCAGCCCGCCTGGAGGGCGATGTTCATGCCCCCGGCGCGGGACACGCGTTCGATGGGAAAGCGGGCGCTCTCCGTGGCGGCGGACACGGTGACCTACATCGGCACCTACCGCACGCGGGCCGAGGCGAGATTCTTCGGGGGCATCGCCTACAAGGCGGATCTCGCGGACGACGGGGACGAGCGTGCCGCAGCCGGGCTCACGCTTCCGTTCCGGAAACGGCTGCTGTCGCTCGAGTAGCGCTTCTGTCCCGGCCCGGCGCCTCCGAAGCCCCCGAACAAAAAAGGCGACCCCATCGGATCGCCCATCTCGTTTTCATTATCCCCTGAAACTCCTCTACCCGAATTCCCCCTCCGGGGGTTCGGGGGGACGGAAACTAAACCGTCCAAGTGCTCCCGGAGTTGAACAGCTTGCCCAGGTCGGGCTCGGCCTTCGCGCGCGCGGCCTTCACCTGCGCGTGCGCCGCCTCGTGGAAGAGCGGGCGTTCCACGTCGCGGAACACGCCCACGGGCACCGGATGATCAGGATGCGAGAGGCGCGAGAGCGCGAACGCCAGCGTGGGATCCGTCGCCTTGGCGTCGTGCACCAGCACTTCGGAGTCTGAAGGATTCTCCTTCGAGTCGATCTTCAGGCCGTTGAGCACGA
>DATAHJ010000178.1:0-2087 GCA_036263275.1 Fibrobacteria bacterium
ACGCGGAGCCAATCGCTTCGGACGAGCGTTCGTCGTGTTCAATTTCTCGTTTCTCATTTCTCATTTCTCATTCTCCTCCCCCCTCCCCGCCTTCTCCCACCTCGATAGCCTGTTCCTGATCGCCGCGACGGGAGAACCGCGCTTCGCGGTGCAGCGGGACTCCTGCGAAAAAGTCCTCACGTCGCGCGGTGCGGAGACGCTGGATTACCTGACGAAACTTGCGGCGCGGCCTGATCGCTCGCTCACGCCACGCCAGCGGCAATACATCGAACGACTCTTCACAATTGTCGCCGATTCGGGGCGAAATCCCGTCTCGCGTGACGCGCTCGCCCGCGCGATCGCCGCTGCCCCCGGCGACACGTTGCGCGCACGTTGGCTCTACGTCGGGTCGCGCATGGGCGACACCGCCTTCCGCGCCGTCGCCCTTCCTTGGCTGAAGTCGGAATCCGGCCTCACGCGCCGCGCCGCGGCGCGCGCACTCGGCGCGTATCCCCGCGCCGAAAACGTTCCGCTCCTGCTCGACGGCATCGACACGCTGCGCGGCGCGGACCGCTACGCCCGGCTCTGGGCGCTGGGCGAACAGGCGCCCCTGCGCGACTGGAAGCCGCTGCTTCCACTATTGGAGGATGAGAATGCCTTCAACCGGCGCAAGGTCCGGGATCTCTTGCTCCGCGCGACGGACTCCTCGTGGACCAAGCTGCGAACCGCCATTCCGAAGAAAACCGAACAACCCGGCGGCCGGAGCGTACCCCCCCTACCGCGTCATGAATGGCTTCTCCTGGCTTTGGACGCCAAAGGCGGCCGGGAGTTCCTGAATGCAGAATCAGGAAAAATGTCGGCGGAAGAAAAACGGTTCTTCGGAGTCGCGCCGGATTAACCTGCGCGCCACGGCGCGAAGCCTTCCAGCGTCGTCAGCCCGCGCGCCCGCATCGCCGTCAGCAATTCCTTGTTCATCCGACGGATGGCGTTCCAGCGATAGGCCAGCACGCTGTAGGCCTGCACCGCGTCGGCGCCCGCCTCCAGCAGGTCGAGCACCTTCGCCCCGTGGTCCACGCCGCCGCTCGCGAAGATCGTGAGATGCGGCAGCTGGCGGCGGATGTGGCGCACCGCCGGCAAGGTGTTCTGGTACAGGATACGACCGGAGATGCCGCCCTTGCCGCCTGCTGCCGTCAGCGGCTCCACTTCGGAATCGGGCGTGCGCATGCGCAGGAACTTCCCCTTCCCCGCCGGGAAGGTGTTGAACAGCACCAGCCCCGTCACTCCGGAGTCGTTCACGACCTGCAGCACGGCTTCCAGCGTCTTTAGCCCCATGTCGGGTGAGAGCTTCACCAGCACGGCCTTGCGGGGCACGAGCGACTTGCGCAACGTCATCACGTGATTGAGAATGCGGCCGAGCAGCTCGGTGTCGGTGTCGAGGCGCGTGTTGCCCGTGTTGGGGCAGCTCAGGTTGAGCTCGATGTAGTCCGCGGCCCCGTAGGCGCGACGGAACGTGGTCTCGAGCTCGGACAGGATGCGGGCTTCTTCGGTGACCCCGGGCGTATCGGTGACGCTGATGCCCACGGCCATGCGCAGCCGATGGCAGCGCCCCAGCGCGTTGTCCACCTCGCGCGCCACATGCTCGATGCCGGGATTGTTCAGCCCCATCGAGTTCTGCATGGCGCGGTCGGCGGGCAAAAGCCGCACGCGCGGCCGGAACGGGTTCCCGTCCCAAGGATTCAACGTCGCCGAGCCGACGGTGACGCCGCCGAATCCAAGGGCGGCGAAGGCGTCGAGGTTCTCCGCGGTCTTGTTGCCGCCCGCCGCCAGCAGGATGGGGCTTCCCAGCTGAATGGGCAGGCTGCGGTCATGGAACCGGAGCGTCTTCTCGAGCGCGTTCGGGAGCGCATAGCGCGGCGGCAAGGCCGAAAGCGCACGCGCATACTGAGGCAGGAGGTGGTGCCGCTTTTCCTCGTTCGGCACGGCTTTCTTGATCAGGCCGAGGACGCGATCGCCGAGGGTAACGGGGTAGTCGTGGTCCCGGAATGCCGGGGTTCCATCCGCGGGGCTTGATGCGGCGAAGGGCTGATCCACGGAGGGGAAAGATAGCT
>DATAHJ010000179.1:0-5081 GCA_036263275.1 Fibrobacteria bacterium
GGGCAAGACCGTGGTGGGCATGGCCACCATGGCGCGCTGCAAGTGCCACACGCTGGTGCTCACCACCAACGTCACCGCCGCGCGCCAGTGGATCCGCGAGATCCTCGACAAGACCACGCTGACCGCCGACCAGGTGTCGGAGTACACGGGCGACCACAAGAGCATCGCCCCCGTGACGGTGGCGACCTACCAGATCCTGACCTACCGCAAGCGCAAGACGGAGGAATACCCGCACTTCGGGTTGTTCTCCGAGAATCCCTGGGGCCTCATCCTCTATGACGAGGTGCACCTGCTTCCCGCCCCGGTCTTCCGCATCTCGGCGGACATGCAGGCCACGCGCCGCCTGGGCCTCACGGCCACGCTCGTGCGCGAGGACGGCAAGCAGAAGGAAGTGTTCTCGCTCATCGGCCCCAAGCGCTACGAGGTGCCCTGGAAGCAGCTGGAGGCGCAGGGCTGGATCGCCACCGCCGTCTGCACGGAGATCCGCGTGCCGCTGCGCCAGAGCGAGCGCCTCACCTACGCGCTGGCCGACCTGCGCGAGAAGACGCTGCTCGCCTCCACCAACCCCGAGAAGATCCCGGTGGTGAAGGAATTGCTCAACCGCCACAAGGGCGACCGCGTGCTCATCATCGGCCAGTACCTCAACCAGCTCGACCTGTTCAAGGACCTGCTGGGCCTGCCGCTGATCACCGGCTCGACTCCGAATCCGGAGCGCGAGCGCCTGTTCCACGACTTCCGCTCCGGCGCGATCTCGACGCTGATCGTCTCGAAGGTGGGCAACTTCGCGGTCGACATTCCCGACGCCAACGTGCTGATCCAGATCTCCGGAACCTTCGGCAGCCGGCAGGAGGAGGCCCAGCGCCTCGGCCGCGTGCTGCGCCCCAAGGCCAACGGATCGCTCGCGCACTTCTACACGCTCATCACCCGCGACACCAAGGAGCAGGAGTTCGGCATGAACCGGCAGCTGTTCCTGATCGAGCAGGGATACGCGTACGACGTGCGCGAGTGGAAGGAATTCCTGCTTTCGGGCGACGCGGGAATGCCCATGCAGGTCGTGCAGAAGGAAGAGGCCGCGAAGGCGGAGGAAGCGAAGGCGCCGGAAGCGGCGGAATAAGGGAAAATGCGAAAAGAGAAAAGCGAAATGCGAAAAGTGGGTGGCGGGTATTTCCGTCCGCCGGGAAATTTCGGGCGGTGCGGCTCTTTCGCTTTTCTCCTTTCGCTTTTCGCATTCTTCTCTTCCGCGTCCGCCGACATCCACGCCGCCTACCGCGTCCTTCCCAACGGCCTCAAGGTCATCCTTTATCCTTCGAGGCAGGCTCCCACGGTCTCGTGCCGCCTGTTCTACGTCACCGGCTCGGTGCATGAGCATGCCGGCAACACGGGCATCGCGCATCTCTTGGAGCACATGCTCTTCAAGGGCACGCATAAGGTCGGCGTGAAGGATTCCGTTGCCGACGGGCGGCTCGAAGCGCGGCTCGAAGTCCTGCAGGACAGCCTCGAGCGGCTCTCGGGTGATTCGGAGAAGGCGCGTGCGTTGCGCGCGGCCTACGATTCGTTGATCACGGAGCAGCGCAAGGGGATCGTGCCCTACGAACTGTGGGAGACCTATGAGAAGGCGGGAGGGACGGGACTCAACGCCTTCACCTCCGACCTGATGACGGCCTACATCGTCACGCTGCCTCGCAACCGCGTCGAGCTCTTCCTGTGGCTCGAGGCCGACCGCATGCAGAACGCCGTCCTTCGCGAGTTCCTTCCCGAGCGGGACGTGGTGATGGAGGAGCGGCGCATGCGCGTGGACGACCCGCCCGTGGGCCGCTATTGGGAAAGCCTGCAGGGCGTGTTCTACGAGGCGCATCCGTATCGCCTGCCCACCATCGGGTATCCGTCCGATATCAAGCATCTGACGCGCAGGCAGGCCGACGAGCACTACCGCCGTTACTACAAGCCCAACAACGCCATCCTCGTGCTTGCGGGCGACCTCGACACGACGGCGACGCTGGCCAACGTGGAGCGCTACTTCGGCTCCATCCCGCGCGGCGACGACTTTCCGCCCGTGGTCACGGCGGAGCCGGAGCCCGCGGGAGAGAAGCGCCTCATCGTGCGCCGCGCCGACGCGTCGCCCCGCATCGACATGCTCTTCCACACGCCCGGTTTCCCGCATCCCGACCTCGCCGCGCTCAGCGTGCTCGAGGGCGTGCTTTCAGGCCGCAGCGGCCGCCTGCACAAGAAGCTGGTGACCGACCTCAGGCTCGCCACCTCGGCCTCCGCGGGCAGCGGCGTCGACAAGTATTCGTCCTCGTTCCAGATCGTCGTGGGCCTCGACGGAAACCCCGACATCGCCAAGGTGGAGGCCGCCGTGTGGGAGGTCCTCGGCGACCTCGCCCGCAATCCCGTCTCGGAGCGCGAGCTGCAGCGCGCCCGCAACCAGGTGGCCGCCACCACGGAGCGATCCAAGGAAGACATGGAGGAGCTCGCCACCGAGCTCGCCTATTGGGAGATGCGCGGCGGCTGGGACAACATCAATAGCTTCCCGAATGCCGTGCAGGCCGTCACGGCCTGGCAGGTGCGCGAAGCCGCGGCCCGGTACTTCCGCCGCGACGCGGTCACCGTGGGCGTGATGGTTCCGCCGGACGAAGCCGCGAACGCGAAGAACAACGAAAAAACTTCAGCCGCGAAGAAAACCCCCAGGAAAGCCAAGACGGGGGCTACTCCGTGATGTCTTGCAATTTTTCGAATTTCCTTCGCGGCCTTATCCTCCCTGCCGCCCTTTGCCTCGCGGCGGTCGGCGTTCCCGTGTGGGCCAACAAGTGCATGCCCGGCAGGCCGTGCCGGCCGATCAGTGATTTAGCACCCGCGATTCCCAAGACCTATCGCGAGGTTCCCGTGCCCGCAGATGCCTACGAGCCGCCATACCCCGGCGATTATCGCGTTCAGCTTTCCGGCGGCGCGGTGGCCTACCTTGTGCCCGACAGCACGCTCGACCTCGTACGTCTCTCCGTGTACGTGCCGCGCCCGAACCTTCCCGCGAAGCCCGGCGACGTCGCGCGACTGCGGCTTTACTCCGCGCTGCTGAAGGACGGAGGCACGCGCGCTCTTTCGCCGGAGAGGCTGGAGGACAGCCTTGAGTTCGTGGCCGCCGACCTTTCGGCGGGCATCGGCGCATGGCAGGCGGAAGGTTCCTTCGATGCGCTGTCGAAGGATGCCGACGCGATGCTCGGCCTTCTTGGCGACGTGGTGCTGCAGCCCGGCCTCGAGGCTTCCGCCTTCAAGATCTCGCAGCGCGAAATGCTTGAGGGACGCAAGCACCGCTATGCCACGCCCGGAGGCGTGATGGGCGCCTTGTACGAACGCGTGATGTTCGGCAGCCATCCGCTGAACTGGGCGCCGACGGAAGCTGAAGTCGCGGCGACAACGTCCGCTTCCCTTAGCGGCCTTTCCGGTTCCGGGTTTTCGCGCGACCGCCTCGTCCACGGCGTGTCGGGCCGCATCGAACGCACCGAGATGATCCGCAAGCTGGAAGCCTTCGTCGCGCGCTTTCCCGCGCACGAGGCGGCGCCCGTCGTTCCGCCTTTCCGCGGCCCGCTCGCGCCCGGCGTTTATCTCGTGGACAAGCCTTTCGCGCAGGCCTCGATCCGCATCGCCGCGCCGGGCGTGAAGCGCCCCGATCCCGACTACTACCGCCTGCTGGTGGCGTCCGAGATCTTCGGCGGCGGGGGCTTCACCTCGCGGCTGGCGCTGCGCGTTCGCAGCAACGAGGGATTGGCCTACAGCGTGGGCAGCGACGTGGAGAGCGACTACAACCGCCGGGCCAACGTGCGCGCCGGCCTGCAGACCAAGGCGGAGACGGGCGCCCTCGCCACGCGCCTCGTGCTCGACGAAATGCGGCGGATGGCTGACTCCGGCATCACGGACGTCGAGATGGAACATGCGCGCGAAACGATGCTCAAGAGCCTGCCTTCGCTGTTCGACTCGCCGGCCTCCACGGCCCGCATCTTCGCCCAGAGCGAGGCCTGGGGCCGCTCGCCGGAGCACTTCCGCGAGTATCGCAAGATTCTCGAGACCATGACCCGCGCCGAGGTCGAGGACGCCTTCCGCCGCTACTTCAAGGCCGACTCGATGCGCATCGTCGTCGTGGGCCCGAAGGAAACGCTGCTGAAGCCCGACTCTCGCGGCTTGTCGCTGAAGGACTTCGGCAAGGTCACGGAAATCACCGAAACGGAATTGGACAAGAGGGAGTGAACATGAAACGCGTCGTCATCACCGGCATCGGCACCGTCAACCCTCTCGGCCTCTCGGTCGCGGAGTATTGGGACAACCTGGCCCAGGGGAAATCCGGCATCCGGAAAATCGACCGCTGGGACGTTTCCACTTCGCCGAGCCAGATTGCGGGCCTCATCCGTGACTTCGACCACGTCCCGCTCTTCAAGGATGCGAAGATGGCGAAGCGCCTCGACAAGGCCATCGTCTACGGCGTGGTGGCGGGCAACCAGGCCGTCGCCGACTCCGGCATCCTGGGTGCGAACGTCGACGTGGAGCGCGTGGGCGTCTACCTCGGCAGCGGCATGGGCGGCGTGGGCACCTTCGAGGCCGAGACCGAGGTGAAGGCCGCGCGCGGCCACAAGCGCGTCACGCCCTTCTTCATCCCCATGATCCTGCCCAACACCGCCTCGGGCTATCTCAGCATCGAGCACGGGTTCATGGGTCCCAACTACACGGCCGTCTCGGCCTGCGCCAGCGCCAACCACGCGATGGGGGAGGCGATGCACGCCATCCGCCGCGGCGACGCCGACGTGATCTTCGCCGGCGGCACCGAAGCCGCCGTGGTCGAGGTGGTGGTGGCGGGCTTCGCCAACATGAAGGCCCTCTCGGGCCGCAACGACGACCCCGAGGGCGCCTCGCGCCCGTGGGACAAGGACCGCGACGGCTTCGTGATCGCCGAGGGCGCGGCCGTGCTGTGCCTCGAGGAGATGGAGCACGCGAAGAAGCGCGGCGCGAAGATCTACGGCGAGTTCGCCGGATTCGGGCAAAGCAGCGACGGATATCACATCACCGCCCCGCATCCCGAGGGCAAGGGCGGCGCG
>DATAHJ010000180.1:0-3420 GCA_036263275.1 Fibrobacteria bacterium
GGCCGCGCGGATCGATCCGCGCGATGCTCTTCGCCTGCGGCCTGCCGAAGGCGCGACCCAACATCGATGAGCGCCTTTCGGCGCGCGCGGTCGACATTGCCGCCAACGGCATCGCCGGCTGGGGCCCGAAGGTGTCGCCCGGGGTGTTCTCGAAGAAGTCATTGGCCGAAAAGCCCGAGACCATCGCGATGTTCGACCGCCTCTTCGAGGCGCTGGTCCCGGAGACCTACACGCGCATCATCGAGGTGCTGCTCGCGGCCGACATGCGCGCGATCGTGCCGACCGTCACGGTGCCCTGCGCCGCGATCGTCGGCTCCGACGATTCCTACGCCCCGCCCGACGCGGCGCGGGAGTTCGTGGCGGGGCTGCCTGTTCCTTGCCCCGTCACGGTTCTCGAAGGGTGCGCGCACATGCCCTTCCATGAGAATCCGGAAGCCTTTGCGAAGGCGGCGGGGGAGTTTCTCGGCTCCCTGTCCTGAGCCTTCCCGTCCAGTGGCGGGCAAACCCTTTTCATTGCGTAACACGGCCATTCCACGGCCGCGTCATGGCCGAAAATAATGGAAATTGTGGTCATGGGGCACGCCGGATCCGAAAAGCCGTCCAAAAAGACGCGTAATAAGGCACTCCGGGTCGTGCTGTGGATGTTGGTCGTCCTCGCGGGGCTCTTGATCCTGCTGTTCGCCGCGCTCGGCGCAGCGGGCTGGTGGCTTGAGCATCGGTACCTGCGCCGCGAGCTGCATTTCGGGCCGGACCGCGCCATCGCGCTGCGTGTGCACGGCGCGACCTTCAAATGGCTGGCCCTCGACCTTCGCGCCGACTCCGTCCGCTTCCGCTCGCCCGCGCTCGACGCCTATTCCGGACCGCTCGAGGCGGGCGTCGACTGGCGCGGTGGTTTGCTTGCCTTCCGCCCCGCGGCGCGCGTGAAGGCGGACACGATCTTCCTCCGCCTGCGCGCCGACACCACGGAGAAGAAGCCGCTCGATCCCGACTCGCTGGAGATCCCGGAGTTCAGCCTGCCACTGGGGGTTTCGCTACGGGTGAAACATTTCGCGATGGCGGACGATTCGGGTTTCATGGTGGGCGCGGACGGCGTGTCCGCGCGGGCATGGGGCGAGAAGGCGCGCGCGCGGGCCGCAAGGGTGCGCACGCGATGGACCGACACGCTGGGCTTCTCGGCGCGCGCCTCCTTCGACGGCCTCTCGCGCGACTCCGTGCGCGCGCGCGCCACGGTGCGTCATGATTCGGATCGCGTGGCGGTGGAGGCGGTTCACGTTCGTCGCCCTTTATGGAAGGGGCGGAACCATGTCGCGGCGCGCGTGCGCGACGCCGCCCCTTACCTCGCGGCCGTAGGTATTCGTGAGAAGCTTCCGACGATCACGCGCATAGCCCTCAACGCCGACGCGACGCTCGACGACACCGTCGCGTTCACCGCAAGGCTCGACGCGAGGACCGGGTCGTACCGTGTCAGCGATGAGCTCACCGTGGGCCCGCAGTCGGTGCGCCTCGCCGCCGACTGGCGCGGGCGGCGCGGCAACGCCACGCTGCGCAGCGACGGTTCCCAGGGCGAGAAGGTGGCGCTCGATGCGCAGGCGCGCCTGCTTACCCTGAAGCCGGGCGTGCCCATTCAGGAGCGCGCCGCGCTCTCGTTGCGCGGTCGCGCCACCGGCTTCCGCGTGGCGGTGCGCGACACCCTGCGTCGCGCGGACCTCGTCGTCTCCCGCGCGGACTGGGACGGCGGTCGCCTCGCCCTCGCGGTGTCGACCGGAGATTCGTCGCGCGCACGCGGCGAGGCGACACTTCGCGGACCCTCCAAGGCGTGGCGCGGAACCTTCGCGGTGTCTGTCGCGCCGGAGGAACGCTGGGTGAAGGCCTTCGTGGGCGACGCGGTGTCGTTCCGCGCCTTGGAGGCGCGGGGCGCCTACGCGCGCCGCACGCTGAAGGCGGAGGCCGCCGCGCGCGGCGTGGCCGCCTACGGCGTCACGCTCGACTCCCTGCGCAGCTTCCACACTTACGGTCCGTCGGGCTACGTGCTCGAGCCCTCCCGTCTCCACGCGCGCGGCATCGAATGGACGCTGTCGGGGAACATGCGCCCGGCGTCGCGCCCGGGCCGGCCCCCGGCCTTCGCCGCCGAGCTGTCGGCTCCCGACCATGGAAAGCTGCGTGTCGCGGGCGAGGACGATGGCACGCTGAAGGCAGAGGCCGGGCTGTTCGACGTGGGGGCGTTGCCCTATGCGCCTCTCGACAGCCTGCCGATCAAGAAGCCCGTGCTCGACGGGACGTTTGAATGGAATCCCGCGCGCAAGACCGGCGCGGCGGACCTCGCCGCGCAGGCGGAATACAACCGCGAGCCGGTGGAGGCGCGCGTGAAGGGCGACTGGGATCCCAAGACCTTGCGGCTCGAGAACGTCGCGGGAAAAATCCGCGCCTCGGAAGCACGGGTGAGCGCCGAGCTGCGCCTGAGGGGCAAGCAGTTCTGGGAACTCCATCGTGTCCCTCCCGCCGACTATACCCGGGCCGAATTGAGCATTCCGCGCATGGACCTCGCGGAAGTCCTGGGCGTGTTCATTGAGGATCCGCCGCTTGAAAGCGGAAATGTCCGCGGCTCGCTCGCCTATGCGGATTCGCAAGGGTTCGAAGGCTCGCTGGTTTTCTCGAAGGTGGTCCCGCGCGACGCCGTGGGGGACGTGACGCTGAAGGAGCTTCGCCTCGACGGCGACGGCGACACGCTGACCGTCGTCGCGCGCACGGAGTCCGAGTCCAACGCCCTCTACAACGCGAAGTTGCGGGCCGGTGTCACCGGGGCGCTGAAGGAGGAGCAGCGCGTCACCGCGGACCTGGTCGCCGGCGACTCGCTGCGGGTCCGCCTCGAGGCCCTCACGCAACGCTTTCGCTCCCTGAAAGGATCGTTGACGGCGTCGGGCCGCGCCGACCTGCCGGAGAATTCGGGCGTGCTTTCGAACATCCGGCTCGCGCTCGATTTCGACGTGCCCACCGCCGATCCGTTGAAAAAATCCGTGGCCAGGACGCGCGCCTTCGAGGCGGGCTACGCGCCGCCGGGCATGGCGAAGCAGGACGTCTCGCTGTCCGCTTCGGTGGGGGACGGCATGCTGCGGGTGGATTCCCTGCGCGTGCGGGACGGCACGACCAACGCGCTGAACGGCTCGTTGGAGTACGCCCTCACCAATGGAGCCCTGCATGCGCGCCTCCAAGGTGACCGCTTCGCCGCGCAGTGGACGAAGTCGTACAAGTTCGACCTGCACGCCCTTCGCCTCGAGGTCACGCGCGACGACAAGGGCCTGCGCGCCTCGGGAGGCTTCGCGGAAGGAAGCTTCCTCTTCGCCAATTCGCCCCTGCGCGCCGAAGGACGCCTGGGGCGCGTGGACGCCAGCTACAGCCTCCCTCCCGCGCGCGCGGCGGGGG
>DATAHJ010000181.1:0-2223 GCA_036263275.1 Fibrobacteria bacterium
AAGGCGTCGTAGCGCGGCGATCCCGGATTGCCGCTTTGGCCGCCGGGATAAATGCCGAGGGCCTCCGGCCGGCGGCCGGTCTGCACCACCATCCTCCACGAGGGGCCATGCGTGCCGCGCTGCGCGTTGAGGCATTCTCCGCAGCCGTCGGCGGCGAAGTCGGCCGTGCCGAAGGACGGCAGCTGCAAAAGATGCGGGATGCGCACAGGGCGGGCCGATCCCCATTCCTCCACGCCGCCGACGGTCGGGGCATGCCTCTTTTTCGTCCCTTCCGTCACGGCGCGGAGCGCCTCGGCGAAGGCCGCGCGCGCAAGGTCGCCGGCCGACTCGCGCACGGGCGTGCGCCGGTCGTCGAAGGCGGGATCGAGCGTGTCGCCCGCGAGCAGCGCCACCGTCTCGGGGCGCGAGGGCCAGCGATACGAGACCGTATCGCGCGCGAAGTCGTCCTCCCAGGTGCGGCGATAGAACGCCCGCCACCAGGCGTCGAAGAGGACAGGCGCCGAGGCCGTCGCCGCGTAGCGATAATCCCAAGCGCGCAGCATGTCCGCCGCGTCGGCCGGAAAGGAGACCGTGGTGTCCGTCGTGTCGTGAGCCGGAAGGAAGCGAAGAAGCAAGGGGAGCGCGCGCGCCGCGTGGCGGCTGTACGAATCGAGCAGGATGTCCCAAGCCGAGGCGGGTGTCGCCTCGTGCTCGTTGAACAGGAGACGGTTCAGGCGCTGCGACCGCTCGGGGGGATGGAACTCCGAGCCGAGGTAATGCGGCCACGCCGCCACGGTCGGCTCTTGGTTCGCGGAAGCCAGCCATCCCCTCTCCGGGTTCACGGCATGCGGGAGGTCCGGGGGCGCGAGATACCCCCGCCACTCGCTCCACGAAGCGCCCGCGCCGCGCGCGACCAAGCGCCCCTGCCCATACCGCTTGTCGGGAATGCGGCCTTGGTGGAAGAGGGCGATGTCTCCGTTCGCCGAGGCGAAGACCAGGTTTTGGGTGGGCGTCTTGATGTCGCGGATGGCGCGACGCACCGCCCCGACATCCGCCGCCGTCAGGAGGCGGAGGAAAGCGCCCGCCTCGTTGGAAGGCTGCATGGCCGTCCACTGCAGCACGCAGCCGGGGGGAGTGTTCGATCCGAAGGGCGTTTCTCCCGGCTTGACCGGGATGGGGCCGGCGTTCGTCCACAACTGCGTGTCGATCACCGGATCCGCGCCGCGGACGGCGATGGTGTCGACCACACGGCGGACGTCGCGCCATTTGCCTTTCCATAAGTGCTGATTCAAGGAGTCGTTACGAAAGTCAGCTTCGACCCAGTCGAACACGTCGTCCATCCCGTTCGTCAGGCCCCAAGCCGTCCTGCCCGTGAATCCGATCACGAGCCCCGGCAGACCGGGAACGCTCACGCCGTAGGCATTGACCGGACCCGCCTTGAGCTGCGTCTCGTACCAGATCGAAGGCAAGGTCAGGTCGAGGTGCGGGTCATTCGCCAGGATCGGCTGACCCGCGCGGGTGCGCGCACCGGCGAGCACGAAGTTGTTGGAGCCCGAGTAGCGACTCGGATTCAGCCATTCGGGAACACCGGAAAAGGAGATGGGGGTTTTGTTCCCGGTCGAACCGGTCGTTCGAGGGGCCTTCGTCAGCAACGACACCCCGTTGACCGCGCCAGACCGCGAACGACCCGCCGTCTTCGAAGGAACCCCCCCGCTCTTGTCGCTGCTTCCGCTGCTGTCGGTCCCCGGAAAAACGTCTCCCGGAAAGATGGGCTCCGCGCCCGGCTGGCGCGAGGGGTAATAGCGGCTGAAGAAACCGCCACCCAAGGTGTCGAGCACACGTGCCAGCGGGACATCGTCATCGCCGCGCGAAAGCGTCCACTGCAGGTTCTTGATGAGGGCCACGCTCTTGAGGGGCGACCATGGCTCCGGGGCGTAGTCAAGAAGCTTGAACTCGATCGGGTAAGTCGCCGGTTTCAGTTGACTTATCCAAGCGTTTACACCCTCTGAGTAGCCTTCGAAAGCCACGCGCGTGAGCGAGTCCCGGAGGACGAGATCGAGCGATGCAATGGCCGAGGTGGGCAGCCCCATGCGCCGCCGCTCCATGTCCACCCGCACAAGTTTGGGGCCGAGCACCTCGGCCAGGCGGCCGAGCCCCGCGCGGGCCTGGATGTCCATCTGCCAGAGGCGGTCGCGGGCGGTGACGAAGCCTTGGGCGTAGGACAGGGTGCGGAGGTCCGGGGCA
>DATAHJ010000182.1:0-2352 GCA_036263275.1 Fibrobacteria bacterium
AATCGGCAATTTCGCGCGCAGCCTTCTGCGCGCCATTCCCCAGGAAGCGCGCGGCGGGATCGGCGTGATCCTGCCGCCCGGCAGTCCTTATGCCGGCGATTTTCCGGGATGCAGGATTCACTATGCGCGCATAGCTCCCACCTCGCACCCCTGGACGGAGCTTTACGAGCAGGTCTTCCTGCCTTTCTTCTGCTTGGCGATGGGTTATCGCGCGCTGGTCGCCTTCGATGGGCGCATCCCGATCATGCACCCGGGCGTGCGCGCCTACCCTTTCATTTATGATCTGACCGCGGTGACCGTGCCGGGATCGCACAATCGCAGATACACGTTGTTGCTCAAGGCCGCAATCGCCGTCGCGCGGTTCTCGGCCACCGGCGTCTTCACGATCTCGGAGGCGGTACGGGGGCAGATCGCGCGAACGACAGGGCTTCCTCCCGCGAAAATCTTCGTGATCTACCCCTCGGACAGCGGCCTTGATGCATGCGAGGCGGCAAAGCCCCAAGGCGTGATGGCTCCGTTTTTCCTCGCGGTGGGCATGACCAATCGGCGCAAGAACGCCGTCAATTTGCTGCGCGCATTCGAAATTTTTCGACGGGGTTCCGGGACAAAGGTGCAGTTGGTCGCGACCGGCGATGCCCGGCTCATCCACGCGGCGATAGCCCGCTCGGGAATTTCACCGGAGTGCGCAAGCGCCGTGATCAACCTGGGGTTCGTGAAGGAGTCGGCCTTGCGCTGGCTGTATGAAAATGCCAGGGGACTCGCCTACCCCTCCCTGGATGAGGGTTTCGGCATTCCACTGGTCGATGCCGCGCGCCACGGATGCCCCGTGGCTTGCTCTAACATTCCCGTGTTCCGCGAAGTGCTGGGGAGCTTCCCGAGCTATTTCGACCCCGCTTCTCCCGAGGACATCGCGCGTGCGATGAGGGAAATCCCGGAAGAACGGGTCAACGGATCCGTGCCTTCCCTGCCGTTTTCATGGGAAGACTCCGCGAGGAATCTTACCGCCCGGGCTCGAATCTAGGAAGCGGCCACCGCGGGATTCTCGTCCAAGGCCCGCTCCAGCAGGGGAAGGATCTGTTCCGAACCCGTCTCGCGCATGCATTGGAACCCGATCGGGCAACCGGGAAAATATCCTCCCCCCGAGTAGCAGGGCGAGCAGGGGATCGGGCTTTGCCAGGCATAAGGAAGAGCCCAGTCGGGCATACGCTGCCTCGCACTCGTAGGGCCGAAGGGCGCGACCACGGGGCGGCGGGCGGCGATGCCTATATGCAGGACCGAAGAGTCGTTGCACAGCACGGCGCCTGCGCGTTGCGCCACGCGAAAGAGCTGCCCCAGCGTCAGCCGTGATGTGAAATCGACGGCGCCGGGCAGGCGCGAGGCGATGTACGACGTTTCCTCGCGATCGCTCCCGGCTCCCGACAGCACGACGCGGAAGCCGGGCCGCCGAGCGATGAGGTCGAGCAGCACTTCGGCGAAGCGTTCCTTGGGCCAGCGGCGCGCCTGCATGTCTTCCCTGGGGTTCCTGCCCCCGCCGGGAGCCACCAGCAGGAACTCCACACCCGGCCCGATCCCCGCCTCCGCCAACAGGCGATCCGCCTGCGCGACCTCTTCGGCGGAGGAATGCACTTCGCTCTGCGTCGGGCCCAAGGGCGCGCCCGCGAGCGCGACGACGTCCTGATAGTTGGCGGCGTAGTACCTCTCGGGACCCAAGTCCTCCGGGACGGAAGCGGTCAGGTGCCGCGCGGAGCGACCCTCCCGCAGCATTCCGTAGCGGATCGGAATTCCGGCCAGCCGGACGAAGAGGTGGACCGTGGGAAGGGCATGCAGCACGATCGCGGCATCGTAGCGCCCGCGCCGCAGCCTCAGGATGAGCCGCGCGATGGACAGCCACTTTCGCTTGAAGAAAGGCGTCTGGTCGAATTCGAGGATGCTGGAGTCGAACTCGAGGATCTCGTCCAGGTGCGGGTTGTTCCGGATCACCGGAGCCGACCAGGAACCGACGAGCAACGTGATGTGGGCGCGGGGATAGGCCGCACGCAAATCGCGAAGGGCCGGGGTCGTCATCACCACGTCGCCGATCGCGTTGAACTTCACCACCAGGATCCGCGCGTTCTCCGGCAGGCGCTTCATTCCGCCTCCCGCAGCGTCGCCATGGCGGCCTCGGCCTCTTTCTTCTTGCCCGCGTTGAAGTACGCCGCCGCCACGTTCTCCACGCCCGTGCGGCCCTGCGCGCTGCCCAGCGCGAGCGCGCGGCGGTATTCCTCCAGCGCGCGGTCGTAGCGGCCCTGGCGGAAGAAGATCCCGCCGCGCCGCAGCCGGAAGTCGGCGCGGTCGACGCCCGCGTCCACCGCC
>DATAHJ010000183.1:0-5335 GCA_036263275.1 Fibrobacteria bacterium
CGAGTTCTCCGGCCAAGCCGGCGACAAGCTGCGCGACAACGCCGCGCGCGCCGAGGAGTGGCTCGGAAGCCTCGCATCGGCCGCCGGCCGAATCGGCGAGGCGCTGGAGTCGGTGCGCCGCAACGGCGACGAGGCGGCCGCCTTGCAGGCCGAATGGCGCGCGACCGTCGACATGTTCCACACGGGCCTCGGCGGCCTGCTCGATCGCCTGCAGTCGCTGGCTTCCTACGCGCAGGGCCAGGAGGCTCTCCTGCGCCGCATGGACGAGACCATCCGCTCCTTCGAGGAGCGCTCCGCCGAACTCATCGAAGACACGGCGCTGAAGGCGCAGGAATCGCTCCTCGACGCCCTGGACCATGCCGGGTCGCGCGACGCCGCGGTGGCGGACGCCGACATGAACAACGAGGCGCGGGTCTGACGTGACGGGAATGGCGGACTGGGATACCCTCGAGGCGCGCGCGCGCGCCGGGGTTCCGGAGCATCGGCGGGGCTGGTTCCAGTCGATGATCCGCCAAGGCCGCGAGGCCGAAATCGCGGGCCGCGAAACCCTTGCGGCGCGCTGCCGCGAGCGCATCGAGGCGGAGCTCTCCGCGCTCACGACGGCATCTTCGGCAGCAGCGACCTCGGAAGCTCCCGCGACCGCGGCCACGGCTTTCGCCGCCCTCGCCGCTCGCCGCGAGGAAGTGCTGCGCGGCCGCGTGCGCGATCTGCTCGACCGGCACGCGGAGAAGTTGCCCGCCGCCGAGCGCGAGGAATTGCGCGCGGCGCTTCGGGACGCGGACGGCCTCGGCGAGGCGCAAGTGGCCGGCATGCGCCGTCGCCTCGTCGAAAGATTGTTGCGCGCGGCCCGCTATCGTCGCCGCGCGGGATTGTTCTCGGGATGGAAGTCGACCCGCACCGAAGCCGAGGCCCGTCCCGAAGGTCCCTACAACGATTACCGCGCGCTCGAGGAGACGCTGCGCCGCGTGGCGGCATCGAACCCCGAGTGGGTGGCCGAGTTCCTCGACGTGTACGGGGACATGCGCGAGACGGAGCGCAAGTACGGCGAGGCGAGGGGGAAGAGGTAGGGAGTTCTTCGAGGGTGTCCTTCGAAGTTGGTGGTAGGAAACAAAGAAGGGGTGATTCGTTGCCGTTGGTGGTTGGTGGCGGCGCCAATCATCCCGTGTTCGCTACCAACTACCAACCACGAAGCAAATTGTCGAAGAAATCGTTGCTACCAACGACGAAGTATCGCCTCCGAAGAAATCACCCCACCACGCTCGCCAGCATCGTCTCGATCTCGAACCGCTCCGCGTAGCGGCCCCGCTTCATGTCGCGCTCGAACTCCGCGAGCCGCGCCAAGACCTTCTTCCACTTCGCTTGCGAGCGGCGGCGCGCCTGATCGACGTAGCCTTCCTTGTCGAAGATGAAGGGGTTGACCTTCACCGCCGCCACGATCTCCTGCTTGCCCGCGCCGTCGTCGAGCATGGCGCGGATGCGCGCCAGGCGCAGGAAGTGGTTGAAGAGCAGGATGACGGGGCCGATGCCGCTCTCGCGCGAGCCCTGCTCGGCGAGAAGGCTGCGCAGGGCGGGGAGAAACGCCGCCATGTCCTGATAACCGGCGGCCTTCTGGAACTCGAACATCGTGTGGGCCTTGAGCGGACTGACGACTTCGCGGATGGCCTCGGCGGAAAGAGGCTTTCCCTTCGGCAAAAAGGTGTCGAGCTTCTCCAGCTCGCGGTCGAGCTCGCCGGTGTCGCTGCCCACGATGTCCTGCATCAGGCGCGCATCGGCCAATGAGAGCTTGCGCCCATGCTTCTTGTCGGCGCGCTCCACCAGCCAGCCGGGGATCTTGTCGCCGTACGGCAACTTGAACTCGAAGAGTCCACCCGCCTTTTTCAACGCCTGGACCCAGGCCTGGCGTCCGTCGAGCTTCTCGGCCTCGATGAGCACGGCGGCATGGGAACTTTCGTTTTGGAAAGCCTGCAGCAGCTTGTCGCGTGCCTCGGCGCGTACCTTGTCGAAGTTGCGGAGGATGATCAGCTTGCGCGGCGCGAAGAGGTCGGGCGTGCGATAGGACTCGGCCACCTCGTCGGCGTCGAGTTCCTCGCCGTGGCGCACCTCGCGCATGGCGGCTTCCTCGCTCGCGGCTTCCCAGCGCGCGCCTTCGGCGTCGAGCGCCTCCTGCCGGCGCAGCTCGTCATCGCCGATGAACGCGAGGACAGGCATGGGAAGTTCCAGAATCCTTAGCGGTAGCCGAGGATTTCCAGCTTCAACGGGCCCTTGGGCAGCTTGGCCTCGACCACGTCGCCCTTCTTGCGGCCGATCAGGCTCTGACCCACCGGCGACGCGCTGGAGATTCGGCCGAGCAGCGGGTCGACCTCGTCGGAACCCACCAGGGTGTATTCGATCGTTTTGCCTGTCGCGACATTCTTCACCGAGACGGTGGCCCCGAAGATGATGTGCGGGCTGTTCGCCGGGTCGGCGGTCATGATCTCGGCGCGCGCGATCTTGTCCTCGATCTCGCGGATGCGGTCCTCGATCATGCCCTGCTTTTCCTTGGCCGCGTGGTACTCCGCGTTCTCGGACAGGTCGCCCTGCGCGCGCGCGGTCGCGATCTCGACGATGATCGCCGGGCGGTCGTTCTTTTTCAGGTTGTCCAGGTCCACGAGCAGCTTGTCGTAAGCGGCGCGTCCCATGGGAAGCTTGTCGGCCATTCTCGTCTCCTGCCCGGAAAAAAAAGAACGCAAGCCGCCAAGGCCCACGTTCCGCACCGCGCGATGTCTTTGTCTGGCTCAACAATAGTCTCTTTCCGGGGATTTCCAAGCACCGCGTTTTTAGCACTTTTTGCCCCCAGCGCGCCCCGAACAACGCTTCGACACACCCCTTTCCGCCCCCGGTTTCAAGCCTATGCAAGACGTCAGCTTTCCCAAGGGATTCACCGCCGCCGGAGTCGCCGCGGGCATCAAGAAAAACGGCAACCCCGACGTGGGCCTCCTGCGCAGCGAGCCGCCGGCACGCGCCTTCGGGGCGTTCACGCGCAATGCCGCCGCGGCCGCGCCCGTGCGCCAATGCCGCGAGGTGCTGGCCTCGGGAGAATCCGTGGCGTTCGTGCTGGTGAACAGCGGCTGCGCCAACGCCGCCACCGGCGAGCGCGGGTACAAGGATTCGCTCGACTCCGCCGCCCGCGTGAAGTCGGTCACGCATTCGCAAGGATCGGTGCTGGTCTCCTCCACGGGCGTGATCGGCGAACCGCTGCCGATGGAAGCCTTGAACCGGGGCATCGACGCGCTGGCCGCGGGAAAAGGCGAGGCGCCTTTTCATCGCGCCATCATGACGACCGACACATTTCCGAAGGTCGCGGAGATGTCGCTCTCGCTCGGCGGCCGCGAAGTGCGCCTGGGCGGCGCGGCCAAGGGCGCCGGCATGATCTGCCCGAACATGGCCACCATGCTGGCCTACCTTACCACCGACATCGCGCTGCCCGCGGGTTATCGCGACGGCTTCCTCGAAGTGGTCGATCGCACCTTCAACTCCATCTCGGTCGACGGCGACATGAGCACCAACGACACGGTGATCCTGCTGGCCAACGGCGCGTCGGGAGTGGAGTATGCGGGGCTTTCTCCCGCCGACAAGGAGCTGTTCGATGGCGCGCTTCGCGGGCTCATGGGCGACCTCGCGCGCGCCATCGTCCGTGACGGCGAAGGCGCGACCAAGCTGATCGCGGTCGAAGTGTTCGGCGCGCGCTCGGAGGCCGACGCCCGGGCCGTGGGTCGCGCGGTCTCGAACTCGCCGCTCGTCAAGACCGCGTTCTTCGGCGGCGACGCCAACTGGGGCCGCGTGCTCGCAGCCGCCGGTTACTCCGGCGCGGTGCTGGAGATGGACCGGCTCTCGCTGGAGTTCTGCGGCGTCAAGGTCTTCGAGAAGGGTCTGCCGCTCCCGCGTGACGAGAAGGATTTGGCCGAGCGGATGAAGGCCCGTGAGGTCTCGGTGAAGCTCGACTTGGGGATCGGTTCCTCGGCGTGGACGTACTGGACCTGTGACTTGAGCTATGAATACGTGAAGATCAACGGGGACTACAGGTCCTAACGGAGTCGATGGGAGTTCAGTTACGAGTGACGAGTTACGAATTGGGGACATGGAGGGGGATGGTTTGAATAGGGGTGCGGTGCATGTTTCGAGTGAAAAGGCGCGGGAGTATTTGCCTTTTTGCGTTTGTGTTCAACTCGTAACTCGTCACTCGTAACTGTCTCCCCATGTCTACTTCCTCTTTGCCTGTTTCCTCCGCTCGCGGAGAGATACTCTCCGCGCTGGAAGAGACCGGCGCGCTCATTCTCTCCGCGCCGCCGGGCACCGGCAAGAGCACGCAGGTGCCGCGCTGGCTGATGAAGGGGCCGGGCGAGGGGCAAGTACTCGTCCTTCAACCTCGGCGTATCGCGGCGCGGGCCTTGGCCGCGCGCGTGGCCGAGGAGAACGGCGACGCGCTGGGCAAGTCCATCGGCTACCAGGTGCGCTTCGAGAGCGCGTCGGGGCCGGAGACGCGCGTCCTCTTCATGACCTACGGCGCGTTTCGCCAGCGGCTCGCGCGTGATCCCGCCCTGAAGGGCGTGCACACGGTGATCCTCGACGAATTCCACGAGCGCGCGTGGGAGGCCGACTTGGCCCTCTTGTGGTGCCGCCACCTTCGCGCCTCAAGTCGAGCGGACTTGCGCGTGGTCGTGATGTCCGCCACCCTCGACGAACAGGGCCTCGCGGAGTACTTGCCCGACGCGCGCAAGGCCGAGGTGCAGGGTCGCACCTTCCCCGTGGAGATCCGCCACCAGCCGCCGCGCCTCAGCGAGCCGCTCCCGCAACAAGTCCTGCGCGCGCTGAAGGAATTGCAGGCGGAGCGTTCGGGGTCCGTTCTTGTTTTTCTCCCCGGGGCGGGGGAGATCAAGTGGTGCGGCGATCACATCGCCGCATTCTGCCGGGGCGCAGGTCTTCGCCTTGCCGAGCTGCACGGCTCGATGCCGCTGGAAGCCCAGCAGGCCGCTTTGCGCGCGCCCGAGCGCGAACCGACGGTGATTCTTGCCACGAACGTGGCAGAGACCTCGCTGACCGTGCCCGGCGTCACCGCCGTGATCGACGCGGGCCTGCATCGCGTGGCCTCGTACGACGGCGACCGCGACCTGAACACCTTGTACCTGCAGGGCATCGCGCGCGCGAACGCCACGCAGCGCGCGGGCCGCGCGGGCCGCGTCGCGCCGGGCGCATGCGTGCGTCTGTGGGACCCGATGCGCGAGTCGGTAATGGCCGACCATCTGGAGCCGGACATCCGGCGCGTCGAGCTTTCGGAGCCGGCGCTGGCCTGGCATGT
>DATAHJ010000184.1:0-4104 GCA_036263275.1 Fibrobacteria bacterium
AGTGCAAGGCCCCGCAGGCCGCCGGCGTGATCCACTCCGACTTCGAGAAGGGCTTCATCCGCGCTGAGACGCTAGGCTACGAGGACTTTCTCAAGTGCGGCAGCTGGAACGCGGCCAAGGAAAAGGGCCTCGTCCGCACCGAAGGCAAGGAATACATGGTCCAGGACGCGGACATCATGCACTTCTTGTTCAACGTGTAGGAAGGTTCTTCGCGATCGAAGCTTCGTCGTTGGTGGCAGGATAAACTTCGGTGACCTAGCTTCGTTGTTGGTGGTTGGTGGCGGGAAGCCAATCCCCCAATGACGCCATTGAAATCAATTCGAGTTATTTGTGTTTTGCTACCAACGACCAACGACGAAGAATTGACCCCAAAGCCCGGCACCAACTCACAACGACATAGCCCCGAACCTTTCCCCTCCCCATGCCCGATCCTTCCGATTTCCTCGAAGCCAGCCTCGACAGCATCTCCGTCACCAACGTGGGCTTCATCCTCTTTCTCAAGTGCGAGGAGGAGAGCCGCGTACTGCCGATCTTCATCGGGGCGAACGAGGCGCAATCCATCGCGCAGGCCTTGGGCGACGAACCTCCGGCGCGCCCCCTCACCCACGACTTGTTGAAGGCCGTGCTCGAGTCGGTGGACGCCATCGTGACGCGCGTGGAGATCACCGACCTGCGCGAGGGCACCTTCTACGGCAAAGTCCACGCCCTTCGGAACGAGGTCGAGGAGAGCGAGTTCGACGCGCGCCCTTCCGATGCCATCGCCTTGGCGGTGCGATTCCAGGCGCCCATCCTGGTGGCGCGCAAGGTGTTCGACGAGGCCGCCGTGCCCGTGACCGAGAAGCCCGAGGCGGCCGAGGCCGGAGAGGGCGAAGTGAAGGTCGAGGCCATGGATATCTCCGAGGAAGACGAATCCTCCGAGGCGGACGCGCCGGAAGCCGCCGAAGCGGCGCCCGAGCGAAAGCCCCTGTCCCCCATCGACGCGCTGAAGGACGCGCTCGACGTCGCGGTTCGCGCCGAGCGCTACGAGGAAGCGGCGCGCCTTCGCGACGAGCTGAAGAGGATGAATACCGGGAATTAGGCCCTTACCGGACAATTCTTTACCCCCGCAGAATACCCCCATGCCGCGTTCTCGTTGAAATTTGCTATTCTTGTCTCCGTCATCGTCCATTTCCGGCTTCCTGTCATTCTCGATTCTCACCCGTTTCGACGACATTGGATACCGGACGGCAGGTTTAAGTCTCGCCGGGGTTAACGCCCCGCGCAAGCAAAATCCGCCGACGGGACTCTGATCCGGGCCCCCCTCGACACAAAGTCGCGGGAACAAGGCACCGTCGAACGCGGGTCACCGCAGGCAACACGATTGCCGCGGCCCCCACAACATCCCCGGGAAACCCGGCGCCCATGAAAATGAGGTGCGGCCCCCGGACGATTCGAACCGTTCCATGCGAACGGGCGTTCATCGCACATCGACATCAAGGACAATCATGCTTTTCAGCGATCTCAACCTGAATCCCGAAATCCTCTCGGCCCTCAAGGCCAAGGGCTACGAGAAGCCCACGCCCATTCAGGCCGGGGCCATTCCTCCCCTGCTCGAAGGCCGTGACGTGTGGGGCTGCGCCCAGACCGGCACCGGCAAGACCGCCGCCTTCGCGCTTCCCATCCTCCACCAGCTCGCCTCGCGTCCGTTCAACAAGACGAACGCCGTGCGCGCGCTCATCCTCTCGCCCACCCGCGAGCTCGCGCTGCAGATCAACGAGCAGTTCGTCGCCTATGGCAAGGGCCTGCGCCTTCGCAGCACGGTGATCTTCGGCGGCGTGAGCGACATGCCGCAGAAGTCCAAGCTCCGCCAGGGCGTCGAGATCCTCGTCGCCACGCCGGGCCGCCTGATGGACCTCCTCGGCCAGAAGGCCCTAGACCTCAAGCACGTCGAGGTGTTCACCCTCGACGAGGCCGACCGCATGCTCGACATGGGCTTCATCCACGACGTGCGCCGCATCGCGGCGCTGCTGCCCGAGAAGCGCCAGACGCTGCTGTTCTCCGCCACGATGCCCCCCGAGATCCGTTCGCTGGCCAAGAGCCTCCTGCGTGATCCGGTCAACGTCGAGGTGAATCCCGTATCGTCCACCGCGGCGAAGATCGAGCAGTCGGTGTACCACGTCAGCCGCGCCACCAAGCCGGCCCTGCTGGGCAAGCTGCTGGGCGACCCGTCGATCAGCCGCGCGCTCGTCTTCACGCGCACCAAGCACGGCTCGGACAAGGTCGTGCGCGCGCTCTCCCGCTTCGGCGTGGACGCCGAGGCCATCCACGGCAACAAGTCGCAGAACGCCCGCCAGCGCGCGCTCTCGAACTTCAAGAACGGCTCGACGCGCGTCCTGGTCGCCACCGACATCGCCTCGCGCGGCATCGACGTGCAGGACATCTCGCACGTGTTCAACTACGACCTCCCCGAAGTGGCCGAGAGCTACGTGCACCGCATCGGACGCACGGGCCGCAACGGCGCGTCGGGAACGGCCATCGCCTTCTGCGACGGCGAGGAGCGTTCGTACCTGCGCCAGATCGAGCGCGTGACCCGCGTGGCCCTTCCGGTGGCCGAGCTGCCCAAGGACCTGCCCATGCCCGCCGCCGAAGTCGGCGAGCCCCGCGAGCGCGACGAGCGCTCGTATGACCGCCCGCAGGGTGGACGCCCCCAGGGTCGCTTCGGCGGCTCTGAACGCCGTTCCGAAGGCCGTGGCCAGAGCAACGGCCGTCCGGGCTACCAAGGCGCAGGCCGGTCTCAGGGAGGCTCCCAGGGCTACCAGGGCCGTTCACAGGGCAGCGCCCCCTCCCGCACTCGCGATGACAACACCCGTCCTTCGATGATGGGCCGCCAGGATGACCGTCGCGCAGGGTATTCTTCGCCGTCCCGCGATTCCCGTGGCGGGGATCGTCCCCAGCGCTCCGAAGCGTCGTCGCGTCCGGACTCCCGCACGTTCAGCAATCCGGCCTCCGAGCGCGGTCGTGGACCGCGCGGCTCCTCGCAGGGTTCTTCCCAGGGCTCACGCGACCGTCACCACGACGGCCGCCAGGCCGACAGCCGGGGCGGCAACGCGCCGGCGCGTCGCCAAGGCGGTCAGGGCGATGCGCCCGCCCGCAACAAGGACTACGTGCCGTTCTGGAAGCGCTTCTCGCGCGACCGGGACTAAGCCGGAAGACCGAATCGGTTGAAACGAAAAAGGGCTCCGAAAGGAGCCCTTTTTTTGTGCCATTCCTTTGGTTTCTTCGGGGGCCCGACTTCTTGCAAGGTCATCCCTGTTAGACTAAATTCCCCCCTCCCTTGGGCCTTGCGGCCTTGGGGTCGTGGAACAGGCGGCTTTTGCACCGGTTTCGCGGGTGGATACATTGCCTGATAGCTCAGTGGTAGAGCAGCCGGCTGTTAACCGGCTGGTCGTAGGTTCGAATCCTACTCAGGCAGCCATCCCTCTCTTCCCCACTCTCATTTGCCCTCGGAACATACCGGCTGTTTTTCCGCATTCACAAAAAACGGGGGAAAACAAAAAGGGACACCGTTTCCGGTATCCCTTTAAGTTTGGTAGCGGGGCTTGGATTTGAACCAAGGACCTTCGGGTTATGAGCCCGACGAGCTACCGGGCTGCTCCACCCCGCATCGTGAAGAGGAATAGTAGCTCATCGGGCCTCGATTGGCAAGGTCTCGCGCGCCTTGAAACTAGGCGATCCAGCGCGCGAATTCGCGCTTGAGCGCCTCCGCGGGCATGGCCCCGCTCACGCGATGCACTTCCTTCCCCTTGTCGAACAGGATCATCGTGGGAATGCTGCGGATGCCGAACCGGGACGACAGGTCGGGCTGCTCGTCCGTGTTCACCTTCACCACGCTCGCCTTGCCCTTCCACTCCTTGGACAGGCCTTCGAGCACCGGGTGCATCATGCGGCAGGGGCCGCACCACTCGGCCCAGAAGTCCGCCAGGACGGGCTTGTCCTCCGTCGCGATATAATCCAGGAATTTGCTCGACATGATACACCGTTCCTTTCTGAGACGCGGGGAGGACGATTCCGTCCCATACCCATGCGGTACGATGGTTTGGAGCGAGGAATGTGCCAAGGGGGGTG
>DATAHJ010000185.1:0-4016 GCA_036263275.1 Fibrobacteria bacterium
CACGAAGGAGACGGCGCGCGCCGGGTCGACGTTCATGCCGCAGACGGGATCGCGGACCAACCGGGAAGGCGTCATGCCTTCAAAATGCAAAACAAAAAAAGCCCCCGTTTCCGGGGGCCTTTTTCAAGCTTCGGTCGACCCGGTTAGCGGGAGAACGAAACCTTCTGCGACAGGTTGCCGAGCGACGCGCCGCTCGCGTCGCGGAGCGACACGGTGACTGCGTAGAGGCCCGAGGAGGCCTTCATGCCGGCCTCGGAAACGCCGTTCCACGAGAGCACGCTCTCGGAGGCGCCGGTGGAAACCGTGCGGCTCCACACCGTGCGACCCTTGAGGTCGGCCACGGTCACGACGGCGTTGCCGCCCACGTTGACGGGCAGGCGGAACAGGAGGCTGCCGGCGTTCTGGCTGACCGAGAAGCCCTGCAGCGAACCGTTGCCGGGGAGAATGCCCACGGTCGCGTCGGTGACGGCGGTCGAACCGACCTTCTGGGTCTCGTAACTGAGCTTGACCCAGTCGTTCGAGCGGTAGACCTTGGAGAGCGTGATCTCGTCCACCGAGCCGCGCATGAAGCGGTTGTTGGCGTTCGCGGGCGACATGAGGCGGCCGATGAAGGCGAGGCCGTCCGGACCGATGCTGGCGGAAGTGGCCTGATTCGCCGTCGTGGGCCCGGCTTCGCCGGCCGCGTTGACGTCAAGGCCCATGGTGATCGACGTCGCGTCGTTCACGATGGGGGTGGTCGCCTGGTAGCGGCCCGAGAGATAATCCCACTGGCCCACGGTGCAAGTGTTGTCCGCGACGAACTCGTTGCCGGTGCCGTTGTTCTTGAAGTCGTCCGTGTTCGGATTCACCGTAAGGCGCCACGAGGCTGCGGTCGCCGAGGTCTGGAGGGCCCAAGCGCGGGTGCCGGTGGTATTGGTGTTGTCGTACTTGCTCACGACCGTGATGCGAGTGCCCGTCGCGCAGACGTCGGGGTTTGCCCAAGCCGTGATGGTGAAGGGGCCCGTCACCGTGTTGATGGAGGTCAGGGCGGAGGTGGACGAATCCTTGATGGAGTAGAACGCGCCGTTGGTGTTGGTGTTGGCGGCATCGCCTCCGAAGGTCTTGCCCACGCCGATCATGGCGCTCGTGTTGGTCGGGGCCGCGCCGGAACCCTGGAGGCCCAGCTTGCCGTTGTTGGCGTTGACCGTGGCGTCGTTCACGAGGTTGCCGACCGAAGCGGTGGTCTCGTTCAAGTGCCACACGGCGACGAAGCCGTTGGCGGTGTCGAACACGGCCGAGCCCTTCGAGCTGTCAGCCGCGCCGGCGTTGCCGTAGTGCATCTTGAAGTTCTGGTTCTGGCGGTTGCCGTATACCGTATCCATGAGGACCCAGATGGTCGCCGTCTTGCCGGCGCTGTCCCAGGTCTCGATCTGGTGCTTCAGGCGCGTGGTGTTGTCCGCCTTGGTGAAGCGGATGTCGGCGCCGTTGCCCTTGGCAAGCGCGAAGCCCGCGTTGAAGTTGGTGCTGTTCAGGCGCACCAGCAGCGGGAACTTGGTGACGTTGCCGGTCACGTTGGCGCGGTTTGCGCCGGTGTGCACGTAGAGGTCCTTGTGCTGGCTCCACGAGCTGGTGTAGTTCTCTTGCGCGGAAATCCCCGCGGCGAGCAGCAGGACGCCGGCCAATCCGAGAATGCTTTTCATTGTCTCTCCCCTTGACGTTGTTTGCAGTGTGTCAGTTTTACTTTCGCGGCTTCAGACCATGTGCTTTTCCGCAAGAGCTTAGGACAATTTATAGGCCGTTCGTATTTTTGTGGTACGATTTCTTGTTGATTGAATATCACTAAAAACTCTTATTTTTCAATTTAATGCCATTATTTTGAGATTTAGTCCTAAATAGGTATTAAAATAGTACAAAAATTGACCAACCTCTTCCTCTAAAAACGAGTATTTGCCGCGTTTCCGTTTGACTTTGAGGCACACGTTGGTTGGCCGCGAGCGGTTGGATACATTTTGCCGTCTCCCCGGATTTCCGTGAAACCGCACAAGCACATGCATGCTCCGCCCGAAAGGAACGCGCCGCCGGCACGCGGCAGGCCCGCGTTCTGGGTCAACCTTTTGGTGGCGGCGGGAAGCCTCGTCATTTTTTTCGGGCTCGCCGAGGGAGTCCTCGCCCTGGTGGGCGTCAAGCCGCTGTCGCTCACCGAGGATCCTTATTTCGGATTCGCGAACGGCCAGCCGCTGTTCCTGAAGAAGACGGGCCCCGGCGGCGTCGAGGTGTACGAGACCAACCCCGTCAAGCTTTCCCATTTCAACTTCCAGTCGTTTCCCGCGAAGAAGGCGAAGGGCACGTTCCGGATCTTCACCCTCGGGGGCTCCACCACTTACGGCCATCCCTGGCGCGACTCCACTTCGTTCACCGGCTGGCTGCGGGAGTATCTCGCCGAGGCCGATCCGTCGCGCCACTACGAGGTGATCAACGCGGGCGGCATCAGCTATGCCAGCTACCGGGCCGCGCGCCTGGCGGAGGAATTGCTCGACTACGAGCCCGACCTGTTCGTGGTGTACAACGGCCACAACGAGTTCCTCGAGGAACGCACCTACCGCGACGCGCGCGGCATTCCGGGCTGGATGCGCGACCTGTCGGGCGCGCTCGACCATACGCGCACGTACTCGCTTCTCCGTCGCGCGCTGCGCAGGAACGCGCCGGCGGCGGCCTCGCCGGCGCAGGACGGGAAGCGCCTCTCCGCCGAGGTGGACGACGTGCTCGGCCACACGATCGGCCCGCGTTCCTATCATCGCGACGACTCCCTGCGCGCGCGCGTGCTGGAGCATTACGAGGAAACGCAGGCGCGCATCGGCCGCATGGCCTCGTCGGCCGGCGCGGCGGTGATCTACGTGACGACGCCATCCAACGAGAAGGACTGCTCCCCCTTCAAGAGCGAGCCCACTCCGGGTCTCGGCGCGGAGGAAGGGATGCGCGCCGCCGAGGCGTTCCGGGCCGGAGAGGCCTTGCTCGCGTCGCGGCCCGCCGAGGCGGCGAGCCTGTTGGCTTCCGCGGCGCGGCTTGATCCGCGCAACGCGGAGGTGCTGTATGCCGCGGGCCGCGCTGCCCTGGCGGCCGGACGGGCCGAGGAGGGCAAGGCGCTGCTGCGCCGCGCCATCGACGAGGACGTCTGCCCGCTGCGCGCGCTGACGCCCATGCATGCCATCGAGGTGCGCGCGGCCAAGGCCGTGGGCGGCGGCCTGGTGGACTTCGAGGGGATGCTGCGCGGCGCCGTCACCGCGCGCGACGGAATGGGCGCGTTGGGCGAGCCCGACTTCGCCGACCACGTTCATCTCACCATCGGCAACTACGGCCTGCTCGCGCGCGGCATCCTCGACGAGATGCGCCGCATGGGCCTCACGAAGGCCCGTCCCGACTCCGCCGCGCTCGCGCGCGTGCGGGCGCGCGTGATGGCGCGCCTCACTCCTTCCGAAGAGGGCCTTGGCTACCACAACGTCGCGAAGGTCATGAATTGGGCCGGCAAGACGGCGGACGCGGCGCGCGCCGCCCGGCGCGGCCTCGCCCTCGACAGCACGAGCCCCGAGGCGGTGCCGAGCTCGCTCTTCGTCGGCGCCGAGCTCGACCGCGCGAACCGGCCGGCGGAAGCGCTGCCGCATTACCTGCGGGCCGCGCGCATCGATCCGTACAACACGGACGCGCATCGCCTGCTGGGCGGCGCGTACCTCCGGTTGAATCGCCCCGCCGACTCCGAGCGGGAGTTCACCGAGGCATGGCGCCTGGGGGATCGCGATCCGGCCGTGGCCGCCGCGATCGGCGAGTTGATGCTCGAGCGCCGCAGCCCGGCCGAGGCCGTCGGCCCGCTGCGCGCCGCCGTGGAAGGCGATCCGAACGATCCGCGCTTCCGTGCCTTGCTGGACAGAGCGATGCGCGAGGCGGGACGCTAAGTCTCCAACAGCGTGTTGTCGATCAGCCGCGTCTTTCCGTAGAACACCGCCACGGCCAGCACGGCCGGGGCGTCGACGCGCGGGACCGGC
>DATAHJ010000186.1:0-6151 GCA_036263275.1 Fibrobacteria bacterium
CGTCTTTGAAGTCGCGGGCGCGCTCGTCATCGCGCCGGTTTCATTCGCCGCCGAGGCGACAGGCAACTTGCCCGCGGCCGCGGCCGCGGCGGAGTCGGCCTGCAGCTGCGCGATGTGCTGCTTCTGCAGCTCGCGCGCCTGGTGTCCCTTGTATTGGGTCCAGCCCAGGAACAGCGCCACGAGGAGCGCCCAGCCGAGAAGAAGGTTGCGGGTCATGCGAGGGTCTCCTGGGGTGCGAGCGCGGATGCGCCGCGGTGTTTTGTCTTGGGTTCGGGAACCGGGTCGAAGCCGCCGCGGCACAGCGGCTGGCAGCGCAGGACGCGCGCGAACGCGAGCCATGCGCCGCGCAGCGGGCCGTGCGCTTCGAGGGCCTCGACGGCATAGTGGGAGCAGGTCGGATGAAAGCGGCACGAGCCGCGGAAGAAGGCCGCGTGAATCGCCTGGTACGCGCGGATCGGGACGATGAGAGCGCGCGCGGCGAGTTTCGAAATCGTGGCCACGATCATGCGCCGCTCCGCAGCAGCGGCGCCAGCAGCGCCTCCGCCTTGTCGCGGAAGATCGCGCGCGTCTCGCCCGGAGTCTTCGCGGCCTTGTCCGAAATATCGAAGACGATCCAAGTGGGGCGCGCGAACGAGGGCGCGCGCAGGCGGAAGATCTCGCGCAGCACGCGGCGCATCGCGTTGCGCAACGGCGCCCCGCCGGTGCGCTTGCGGATCACGAAGCCGATGCGGCTTTCGACGATGTCGTCGGCGTGCAGGAGGCGCATGGAAATGGGGAACTTCCGCGACACGGTTCCTTCCGCGCGAACCCGCCGGTAGATCTCCGCATAGGAAGCCGAAGATGCCGGGACGCGGGTCCCGCGAGGGCTCCCCGGCCCGGATTTTTTCCGCGCCTTCCACGCCTCATCGGGCGTTTCACGGGGGGCCGAGCCGGAGTTCACTCCGGTGGGACCGGTTAGATGTCCTTGTGGGCCATCGAGTCGCTGACCGTCAGGCGCCAGCGGCCCTTGGCACGACGCGCGGACAGGACCTTGCGGCCGTCCTTGTCGGACATGCGGGCACGAAAACCGTGCTTGTTGACGCGCTTGCGGTTGCGGGGTTGGTACGTTCTTTTCATGATAAGACCCCTAAGGAGGGAACAAAGGAAAGGAGCCGTTGAATTTAACTCCGTAAACCCTTTAATTTCAAGGGGTATGGGGGCTTCTACGCGGTCATTGCACCTTTCGGTGCCGGGATGGGGCCAATGGGCCTCCGCGCGGCCCGTTTGGGGCGTGCGGCTCCTCGCGCCGGTGATATTTTGGCCATTTCGTTGCCTTTTTGCCGGGGCAGTAGGTCTCGTACTCGCTGTTTTCGGTCTCAGAAAGGCAATAATCCAACGGAACTTCGCCCTCACCGGCCTGAAAAGCCCTTCTTTTTACCGTTTTCGGCTCGGCTTCGCCCTCGCCGGCGATGTTTTCGACCTCCTGATCCCCGGAAAGCTCCCGGCACCCCGCCTCCACCCCCGCTCCGTACCTTACGCGGCGGCCATGCGCGCGGGCCCCTCGCTCTTGCTCACGGCCCACTTCGGCAACTGGGAAGCGCAGGCCGCCGCGTGGCGGCGCCTCGGCGTCGCGCTCCTCGGCGCCGCGCGGCCCATCCGGTCCGCCACCGTCGCGGCGTGGGTGGCCCGGATCCGCGCGCGTCACGATATATCGGTCATTCATTCCAGCGTGCCGCGTTCCGCGCTGCGTCACCTCCGAGCGGGCGGGTGCTTCGGCCTTTTGTGGGACCAACATTCGCCGTCCGGAATGCAGGATGGCCGGCTTGGAAACTTCCTGGGCGCGCGCGCGGCACTCGACCCGCTGCCCTTCTTTTTGCTCGAACGCAATCCTTGTCCCGTGTATTTCGGCGTGCTCCTGCCGGGCGGCGCGCTGCGCCTCATCCCGCTTCTCGACCCTACCCAGAGCGGCTCCCACGCGGGTCGACAGGACTGGGAAAAACTCCTCGCGCGCCGCTACCATCGCGTCCTCGCGACGCTCGTCCGCGCGCGGCCCGAGCTTTGGCACGGCGTCCTGCACGCGCGTTTCAAGGCGATGGGAGCGTATCCGGGACACAGGGATGGTGTGGGGTGAAAGGGTTTTTCAATTACGAGTTACGAATTACGAATTGAACACAACGGGGTTGCCTTGAGCCAGGGCGGCGCCGGCTTTCGAGGCATCCCCTTTAATTCGTAATTCGTAATTCGTAACTCTCTCCCGTGCACCCCTTCCTCCCGGCCCTCTCGCTGATCTTCCTGCTCGCGGGCGACGCGACGGCCTTGTTCATGCGGCTGTCGGAGAAAAACCCCCTGGTGATGGCGAACCACTTGTCGCTTGACACGGTGACAACGCTGAGCCTGATCATCGGCGGCGGGCTGGCCTTCTGGCTGCGCCGTTTCGGGCTGCGCTTCCCCAGCTGGGTCGCGATCCTGTCCCTCCTTTGGGTCGTGGCACTGGCGGCTTTCAAGGGGTGAGTCCCCCGCATCCTCTCCGGCCTCCGGTCGTGAAGGTTTGTATAAATAGGGCTATCTTGCCCGCGACCGGCCCCATCACACGCACGGGAGTTTTTTTGCGCGCCCTTAGCCCCACGACACGCCTCGCGCTCGCCTTCGCCGCCCTCCTTTCGGGAGTGGGATTTCCCACGATCGCGCGGGCGCAGGGCGGCGCCGCCGTCATCACCTTGGTGATGCCCGTGGGCGCGCGCCAGCTGGGCATGGGCGAGGCCGCCGTGGCGCTCTCCGACGACGTGTACGGCACCTATTGGAATCCCGCCGGCCTCGCCTTCGGTCCCGTCTCCAACGAGTGGGAGCTCATGCTGCCCTCCGGCCGCAGCGGCGCGCCCTCCCGGGAATTCACGGCGGTCGCCACGCGCCCGCGCACCGGCTTCCTCTCGCGTCCCGCCGTGTGGGTCGGCGCGAAGGACGGCCTCGCCTTCTATGATGGCCGCCGCTGGCTCTCGGACTACGAGCACGTGCTCGAGCCGGGCGAGAAGATCGAGGGCATCGTGCGCCGCTACGCGGGCACTTCCGACGGACTCGATTCGCTCACCGCGATCGTGCGCGCCTACAACGGCATCAAGACCCGCGAGGACGAAGAAGAGCTGATCGCGCTCAAGATTCCCTACGACCTTTTGTTCCCGGGCCAGCCGGTCACCGCGCTCGCGCTCGACAACGCGGACCGCCTTTGGGTCGGCACGCCTTCGGGCCTGTTCCGCTTCGACGGCCAGGGCTGGAAGACTTTCGATCGCGAGGAGAATTTCACCTACGTGCCGCGTCCCGCGAAAGCGGACACGTCCTCTGCCGCGCGCGACACCTCCGCCGCGGCAACGGCGGCGCGTGACAGCGGTTCGGCCGCGGCGGCCGCGAGCCCGTTCCGCAAGCTCGGCGTGACCGCGCTCGCGGTGAAGGGCACCACGCTCTGGATCGGCACCAACGACGGCCTCTACGAGTACAAGCAGAACACGATGTATCGCCGCGGCCAGAACGTCCTTCCGTCCCAACGCATCACCTCCATCGCGGTGCACGAGTCGGTCGAGGACATCTACGTGGGCCTCCAGGGCGCCGGCGTGGCGCGCTATCGTCCGCCGCGTTCCTCCGCCGCGCCCGCGCGCTGGCGCGTGTTCACCGCCGCCGACGGCCTCCTCGACGACGACGTGCGCGGCGTGCTCGTCGACAAGTACGGCCACGTCTACACGGCACACGGCGACGGCGTGTCGCACTTCACGCTGCGCTCCTGGGAGAAGATCCGCTTCCGCGGCCAGCAGGTGCGCGGGCTTTCCCTCGACGACGACAGCCGCGTCTGGGTGGCCACCTCCGAGGGCGCGTGGAAGTTCACGCCCACGCACGCGACGCCCAAGGGCCGCCGCCAGGAAGAGAAGGACAAGAAGGCCGGCGCGGAGCCCACCGACCGCATGGGCGGCGAATGGCAGCACTTCCACACGGGCAACGGCCTGAACGACAAGAACGTCGCGGCCGTGCAGGCGCAGGGCGGCGACGTGTGGTTCCTCACAGGCGCGGGCGTCGAGCGTTACCATGGCGCGAAGGCCCAGGTCGGCTTCTTCTACGAGACGCTCTTGCCGGTGCTGAACCTCAACGATCTTTACCACGCCTACATGGCGGCCACCTTTCCCATCGAGGAATGGGGCACGCTGGGCGGCTTCGTCAACTACGTGTCCTTCGGCCAGAACCTCACCGCGAGCGAGGAGGACAGCCGCGCCACCTTCAACGCCTACGAGATGGTGGCCGGCCTCACTTACGCCACGCGCCTCAACAAGAACGCGGGCATCGGCCTCAACGCCAAGTTCATCTACTCCGCGCTCAGCCGCGGCGTGACCTCGAGCGGCGAGAAGACCGACGGCGTCGCCGCCAGCTATGCGGTCGACGTGGGCTTCCTGCAGAAGAATCTCTTCGGACTCCGGGGCCTCGCCTTCGGCCTCATGATGCAGAACATGGGACCGGCGGTGTTCTACGTCGACCAAGCGCAGTCCGACCCGATTCCGTTCACGTGGAAGACGGGCCTCTCGTACGAAGTGCTGAACCGTCCCAATCATCGCCTGGTCGCCGTGGCCGACATCAATCGCGAGGCCTTCTCGCACACGGGCAGCCGCACCGATCCCTTCTGGGTGGGCGCGTGGAAGGAAATCGTCACGCCCTCCGAGACGGAGCTCGACGGATCGTGGACGCACAAGGCGGGCCAGGTGCTGTCCGAGAACTCGCGGCGCGCCGTGTATAACACCGGTGCGGAGTACGTGTACGCCAACGTGATCGCGGTGCGCTCCGGTTATCTCCACGACATCGTGGGCAAGCGCCGCGAGGCCGACATCGGCCTCGGCTTCATGGTGTCCGACATCCTGCAGATCGACGGCTGCTTCATTCGTTCGTTCGACGAAGGCATCCGCAACGGCCAGCAGCGTTACAGCATGATCCTTCGGTTCTGATTCTTCGTCCGAATCCTCTCCCCATCCCCGCCCCCGTTCCCGGGGGTGGGGGTGAGGATCTTCGTTTTCACGACGAAGCCTCCCCGGCGAAGAACAACGGACGACAGAATCGCCCGCGAAGAACCGCCCCCATAAAAAATTTCGAATCCTTACCCTTGAAACACTTTCGGTAGTTACCTTGATTCCCGTCCGACACTACATGTTGGGTAGGAGGCCGCTTTGAAGAATGTGACCAAGCAGGACCTTATCCAGGAAGTCTCGCGTTCCAGCGGGCGTTCGCAGGTGGAAGCCCGGGGCGTCGTCGAGGAGTTCATGAAGGTCGTCACGGACCTTCTGGAGTCCGGAAAGATGATCGAGATCCGCGGTTTCGGGACTTTCTACGCCAAGGAGCGCAAGCCCCGCCCCGCCCGTAACCCCCGCACCGGCGAAGTTTGCCCCCTGGGCGCCCGCCGCGTGGCCCTGTTCCGCTTCTCGCCCGACGTTCGCCTGCATGTCCACGAGGTTCCGGAGCTGCAGGAGGCCTTGGCCGTCCAGCCTTCCGAGGCGGTCGCCGAAGCGGTCGAGTCCCTCGAAAACTCCTAGAATATCGCACGATCGGTTGAACGGACAATTTGTCCGGACCCTTTCGACCCCGAATGCCTTTCTGGCAAACGGGGTCTTCTTTTTTGCGGAACAGCGGCGTAGATCCGCAACGAAATAAATCGCTCGTAATCATATCGTTCGAGAACCTTTGGACAAAATGTCCAAGAAGCCTGAAATCGGGCTTTCAACTCTTTCGTTTCGTTATAATTTCCCCCGAAATACGCATGTGCGAACGGGGTAAACTCCCTCTTCGCACGGCACGACTGTTGCGGTGGCAAAGTGTTCAAGGGTAAGGAAACGGTGAAGCACAAATTCCCGAACAAGATTTTCATCGGCGCGCTGGGCGTGCTGGTGATTCTATTGGGAACCGGCTGCCTTGGAGGCGGCGGGAGCTTAACCAATTTGCCCGACAAAGAGTCGACGCTTCTCAACCTTCACATCCGCCTCGGTCGCGTGGACGCTTCGGCTCCCGTCAACAGCGGCGTGCTGAACAAGCGCGCCGCGGGCGTCTCCGAGGAAATCATCCTGAAGAGCATGAAGCTGCGCTTCATCTCGAACCTCAAGGACACGGTCTGGGGCAGCGCGAGCATGGACGGCGAGGGTGCCGACGCGGGGCC
>DATAHJ010000187.1:0-11463 GCA_036263275.1 Fibrobacteria bacterium
TTGGGCCCGATTTCGGGGAAGTCCCAGGTCTTGTGCACCTCGAGGGGTCCGGTCTCCTTCCACGCGCCCGACTCCCAATAGCGGCCGTTCGCGGTGATCTCGCGGATGTTGATCTCGGGATTGAAATTGGTGGCGAAGTGATATCCATGATCGCCTGCGTTGGCGTCCATGATGTCCACGGTGTGGATTTCGGAGAAACGGTGCTTCTGCGCGTGCGCGCAGAACACGTTGGTGACGCCGGGATCGAAGCCCGAGCCGAGCAGCGCCATCAGGCCCTTTTCCTTGAAACGATCCTGGTACGCCCACTGCCACTTGTACTCGAACTTCGCCGTGTCGAGCGGCTCGTAGTTGGCGGTGTCGAGGTAGTCGACGCCCGTCTCCAGGCACGCGTCCATGATGGAAAGGTCCTGGTAGGGCAGCGCGATGTTCATCACGAGGTCCGGCTTGACCTTGCGGATCAGCTCCGCCATCTCGCGGGGATTGTCCGCGTCGACCTGAGCCGTCTCCAGCGGATAGTCGCGGCGCTTGGCGATCTGCGCCGCGATGGCGTCGCATTTCGACTTCGTGCGGCTGGCCAAAACCGCGGAGGAGAACACCCCGGGATTCTGGCTCACTTTATGGGCGACGACCTGGCCGACGCCTCCCGCCCCGATGATCAAGACCCTGCTCATGCGCTTTTCTCCTGAGACGCGAACGAATTCCGGACGAAAGAAGGGTCAAAGGTAATTTTCGGGAACTCCCCCGGCTTTCCAACGTGTTCCCATAAAAAAACGGGACGGTTTCCCGCCCCGTTTTCGCCAGGCGCGCTGTACAACCTCGCGCCCGTGGCCCCCTCTCCGGGGTCAGTTATGGTTCGAGCGCACCATCAGGAAGGCCATCAGGTTGGCCGTCGCCTTCGCCCGGTCCCCGTTGTTCACCGACGAAAGCTGCGCCAGGATCGACGCGCGGGCATTCGCCTGGCTTTGGGCATAGGCCTGGCCCATGCTCTGGGCGTCCGCGCTGGCGTTCAGCTGGGTCTGCAGCGAGGCGGACAGCGAGTCGAACAGGTTCGTCACGGTCAGCGACCCGAGGATGCCCACGAAGCCGCTGAACATCGCGTCCGATCCCGAGCTGTCAGTGAAGGCCGTGCGCGCGTCGTTGCGGAAACGCACGATCGCGGTGTCGATGGAGGAGCGGCTGTTCGCGCTGTCCACCCACGCCTCGAGGCGGGCCGAAGCCTGGATCAGGAGCTGACGACGGGACGACGACGCGCCGGCGTCGCTCGACTCATCGCGGGTCGCCGTGTCGGAAGCGATCGCGAAGACTCGCGCGTAGTTGCGGGCCATCGCCGTGCGGGACGAATCCGACAGCGAGGCCGAGGCGCGCACCATCGCATGGTAGGAGGCTTCCGCCGAGCGCGCGTAGTCCGTGCGCTGCACGTTGCCCTGCAGGTACGCGGACAACATGGCGTTCATGTAGGTGCGCTCCGCGGCGCTGGAGGCGCCGGTGTCGTTGCCCGCGGCGTAGAGCGAGGCGTCGAAGGCGAGCGAGGCCGAGGCGTTCGCGCTGTCGATGCGCGAGCGGTTGGACTCATACTGCGCCTCGGCCTGGGCCAGGAAGGCCCGGCGCGCCTGCGAGGCGGCCTTCACCGAGGCCGCGAGGCGGGCGGAGAGCTCGTTGCGCGCGGACTCGCCGCCGCGATAGGCACCGCGGCCGGAAGCGGCCACGTCGGCGTCGATCGCGAGGTCCACCTCGGAATAGGACACTTCACGGCCCTCGGAAGTCTTCTGCAGCTCGAGCCAAGTCGAGGCCTCCGTGGAGCTTTGAAGGTTCATCGGCCGCGAGGTGCGCTCGACGCCGGCGGAGAGGTCGCCCTCGAAGCGGGTCATCCACTCGTCCGTGCCGCGACGGGCGCGCAGGATCCAGACATGGTGGCCGGTGCTGTGCGTCTCGAGGGAGAAGGTGCCGTCGCCGTTCGCGCGGGTGGAGTCCATCGCGGCCGAGAGGGAGCCGTCGGCGTTGACCTCATGCGAGGTCACCATGGTGTTCTCCCAGCCGGAGCTCTGGCCCGAGCCGGAAACCTCGGCGTCGCCCTGCAGGCGACCCTGCACGACGGCCTCGTTGCCGGAGCCGGAATCCTTGCCGGACATGATGCAGCCCGTCATCGCGATGGATGCCAAGCCCATGAGGGCCAGCATTCGCGTGTATCCGAAAGTTCTTGTTTGCGTTTTCATCGGGGACCTCTTTGCGTTTGGCGTTTTGCACTGTTCCGGGCGGGCATTCCGTCCAGCTATGTCCCTAACCTATTCCGATTACGCCGAAAAGAAAACATTGATTTCGAACACGTATTACACAAATGGGGCGATTTTCCCATTTATTCGGAATTATTCGGTGATAAATTCGTGGAAATTCTCGCGCTCAGGGTTACGAAAAACGACAATTAAAGACGTTTAAGGATTATTTGTGTTACGAAATGTTGGGGCGCGTCAGGAACGCGAAAGACGGGCCAAAACGAAGGGGAGCCGCGAAGACCGTCACGCGCCACCGCGCGCGTTGCGGCGCGGCGCGCGGTTCACAAGAAGGCGCGAACGGAAGATGAATTGGGAACGCGAAATCAGGGCGAAGAAACGCGCGCGCCGAGCGAGTCGAACGACGCCGTGCCGCTTCGTCCCTGCGAGCTCGTCCAGCTTCCCGTGAAGCCCGAAGCCGAGGCCGTACCCGAGAACTTCACCCAGCCCGACGTGCGCAAATCGACGCGCATGTCGAGGGCGCCCGCGCGCGGGCGCATCCCGTCCGGCACGGGCGCCGAGGGAACCAGGACGTAGCGCGTCGACGCGGTCCTGCCGAGGCGGAAGGTCCTGCCGCGCTCCACGCGGAGCAGCGTGTTGCCTCGCGAATGCCCCGCAGTGTCGGAAAGCTTCACGCGATAGGTCGCCTCGAATCCTTCCAGCGTGTCGGTCGCGATCGACGAGGCGAACACCGCGCGCATGCGGCCGGTGTCGCCCGGCGCGAAGTCGGGCAACGAGTCCCGACCCAGCAGGGTCGTCTCCGTGACGCCCGCGAAAGCGCTGAGGACGCGGCGATAGCGCACGGGATAGTTGCGGCCCGAGTCGGCGAACACAACCGACACGTAATAAGACTCCTCGAGCGCGCCGCCGGCAAGGTGAGTCGCCTGCTCGACCTCCACGCGATTGGAATCGCGCGCGGGATCGTAGCTCACGCTGTCGCCTCCGGCGGGCAGGAGCGCGCGCGTCAGCAGCGTGTCATTGCCTTGGCGAATCGTCGTGCGCGCGTTGAGCAACGCGTCCTTTCCCTTCGTGAAGGGAAGGCCGGGCGCGGCGTAGAAGCGCAGGATTTTTTCCTCGACGCGTCCCGAGGCATTGCCGGTCGTGAAGCGCATGCGAACCTTGCTGCCGACGCCGGCGCGCGGCGTGATCGAGCTGTCCCCCTCGTCGTCGTCGAACGTGAAGGCGAGGTAGCCCCCGGCGATCAGGTCGAGCCGTCCCGAGACGCGGCGCACTTCAGGCTTGCCGCCAAGCCCCAGGGAGCTCCAGGTCGTGTCGCGGATGATGAACAGGTCCGCGCTCTGCACGCGAACCGTGCGGCGCAGGCCTCCCTCGGGAAGCAGCGTGTCCACGATGCGGTTCGCGCCGGGCAGGTCGAAGCCGGGAATGTATTTCGCCGGGTCGAGGTGGATGTCCCCGAGGTCCGCGCGGCGCACCAGCACGGAATCGTTGGACCGGGGAACGGAGTCCGGCACCTGCTCGCTGTCGTAAACGCCGGGCGGCGTGCCGGGGGCGTCGTTCCACCCGTTCCAGTCGGTGGTGTCGGCCCGTTCGGCGGCGGCGGTGCGGCCGAGCGTCTCGATGGAATTGGGATAGTCGTCGCCGCCCGCGACCTTGCCGGAGCCGGAGCTGAACCAGCATCCCGACAGCGGAAAGATCACGGCCGCCGCGAGGACCGCAGGCACGAGGAAGCGCGGGATGCGTAAGGTCAAGGCTTTCTCCCCGAGCGCGGCACGTAGGCCAAGGTCAGCTGCCGGATGCGGCGCGGCGCGGCGCGGTCCTCTTCCACCCTGCGGAAGATTTCCTCGCGGAAGCTTTCGACGCGTTCCTGGATCTCGGCATGCATTTCATCGCTGATATTAACAATCATTGTGGAGACGTGACGCTCCTCGCGCGGCACCCGGTGCAGCGCGTCGCGCGCCATGGTCAGCCACTCGGCGTTCATGGCGCGGCTCATGCCGACAAGGCTGGGGGGAGGTTCCACGATGGAGCGCGTGGTGCGGTAGCGGCCGTCGGCCCCTTGCTCCACCAGCCCCCATTCGCACAGGTCGCGGACGATGGTCTTCACCGACGCCACCGGAACCGGCGGATCGAGGAACGCGCCGAGGGCTTCATAATCGCCCCGGAAGTCGAGCACTTCGACGGCGCCGCGCACCAGCGAGTAGCGCAGGTCCTGATAATATTTGCTGAGGGCCGGATTGAGGCGCGTGAAGCGGCTGCGGTTGCGGCGCGAAAGGACCTGGCGGTAAAACGCCGCCTTCTTCTCGGGGCTGCGGGCCTGGCCGTACTCGGCGAGGAGCTTGAGGAACTCGGCCTCGTGGGGCTTGAGCCCGAACACGGAGGCCAGCTTGTCGGCGGCATTGGCGCTGAGGGGCTTGAAACCCTTGAGCACGTCGTTGAAGTAACCCGGGTTGGCGAAGCCGGCCTCGCGCGCGAGGCCCCGCTGGGAATACTTGCTCCCGGCTTCCTGCGCGGCTTGGACCTTCGCCTCGAAACATGCCTTCAGGAAGGCACGAAAGTCATCGTATTGGTAGATATCGGGTGACATTTTTGAGTCCGAGAAAGGTCTTGTATCTGCTTATACGATAACCAAATCATAGGGATTCGGACATTGAATATTACGATTTCAGGTAATTTATCAAGTTTTTCGCCATTTTATGGGATAATTTTTATTCAAAGCAAATACAGGGTGTTACAGGATACGGAGTTCAACCCCCTTTCGTTCCAGATAAAAATGGATTACGGAATCCGCTTCCCGCGTTCCCGTATTACTTTCCCGGCATGGAAGATTCCTGCGCCCTTCTCGCCCAAAAAGAATGCGTTCCCTGCAAGGGAGGCATCCCCCCTCTCCAGGGCGATGCCCTGAACAACCTGATGTACCGGCTCGGTCATGACTGGGAGCTGGTGAAGGGCCACCACCTCGAGAAGAGGTTCGCGTTTCCGGACTTCGCGGAGGCGCTGGCGTTCACGAACAAGGTGGGTGCGATCGCGGAGGCGGAGGGGCACCATCCCGACATCCACCTCTCGTGGGGCCGGGTCCGGGTCGTGATCTGGACGCACAAGATCGACGGGTTGACCGAGAGCGACTTCGTGCTCGCGGCGAAGGTGGAAAAAGCTTCCGCTTGACCCCAACAAAAAAAGGCCGACGTTGCCGCCGGCCTCTTTGTTTTCTCAAACCCGTTCGACCCGTGTCGCCCCCTTTGGGGGGATCGGAGGGCCGCCTTTAAACTTCGACCCAAGCCGCGCCCTTCTTGGCGCTCTCGACCGTCTTGACCAGGAAGCGGATGCCGCGCAGGCCATCGTGCACCGTCGGGTATCCGCCCACCAGCGGCTCGCCCGCCTTGGCATGGCGAATGTCGGCGATGGCGCCACGGTAGATGTTCGCGAAGGCCTCCAGGTAACCCTCCGGATGTCCCGGCGGGATGCGCGTGGCCGCGGAGGCCTCGGCCCCCATGTAGCCCAGGCCCGTGCGCATCTTCTCCCACGGCTTGCCGGCGGGCTTGAAGATCAGCGTGTTGGGCTCCTGCTGGTGCCACTCGAGGCCGCCCTTGCTGCCGTAGACGCGGATGTTGAGGTTGTTCTCCTCGCCGCAGGCGATCTGCGAGCAGACGAGCGTGCCCTTGCCGCCGTTCTCGAGGCGCAGCAGGATGTTCGCGTCGTCCTCGAGCTTGCGGCCCGCCACGAAGGTCGTGAAGTCGGCGCACACCGACTTGATCTTCACGTTCGTGATGTACTCGAGCAGGTTCTCGGCGTGCGTGCCGATGTCGCCCACACAGTTCGAGATGCCGGCCTTGGCCGGATCGGTGCGCCACGCGGCCTGCTTCTGGCCCGTCGTCTCGATCGGGTCCATCAGCCAGTCCTGGTTGTACTCCACCAGCACCTTGCGCACGTCGCCGATCAGGCCCTGCTGCACCATCGCGCGGGCCTGCCGCACGGCGGGATAGCCGGTGTAGTTGTGCGTGAGGGCGAAGACCAGTTTTTTCGACTCCACGATCTTCACCAGCTGCTCGGCCTCTTCCAGCGTGAAGGTCATGGGCTTGTCGCACACCACGTGGATGCCGGCCTCGAGGAAGGCCTTGGCGACGGGGAAGTGCATGTGGTTGGGCACGCACACCATGGCGAAGTCGATCCCGTCGGAGCGCTTCGACTCGGCCTGCGCCATCTCGGCGAAGCTGCCGTACGAGCGGTCGAGGAACCAGGCGTCGGCGCTGCGCTTGGCCTTGGCGGGATCGGAGGACATCGCCCCCGCGACCACGAGGGCCTGGCCGTCGAGCTCGGCGGCGATGCGGTGCACGCTGCCGATGAAGGCGCCCTCGCCCCCGCCGACGATGCCGGCGAGGAGGCGACGCTTGTTCGCGTCCGGAAGATTGGTGCCGTGGATCATTGTCTGACTCCTTGAATCCTTGAAAAAGATCTCGTTAGAAAAACGCCTGATCGTTTCGGCGGTCTAGCGCAGTCCGGATGCCAAGCCGCCCGAGGAGCCGTGTTGTCGACTCGACGAGGGCCAGCGCAGCATGAGCGCCGGAGGCGCGAATCATGCCGCAGACGGGCCGCGATCGACCGCCCAAACGATCAGGACCTGTAAGCCTCGCGGCCGACGCCCTGGACGGGAATTCCCTGCGAGGCCAGGACGTCGTGCTGCAGCGAGTACATCGCGGCGGCGGCCTCGTCGATGGCGCGGGTGAAGTCCAGCGAACCCTTGAGGATCGGAGCCAGCTTGTCCTTGTCCTGGATGCGGGCGCGGGGATACTCATGCTCCACGACCAGGTAGGTGTTGGCCGGGTCGATGGCGAGCAGCTCGCGCGCGGCGAGCTGATGGTCGAGCCAGTCCACCGTGCGGTTCTGCAGGTACGCGAGGGGATCGTGCTTGGCCGTGCCGGGCAGCTCGTGTTCGGCGAGGATCACCTGCTTCTTCCACGCGTTGGCGTGGTCCGCCGCGTTCGGGGAGGGCTTGCCGTTGATCCAGTCGCCGCGCTCCATCGTTTGGCCGCCGTAGCCCCACGCCGAGACGCCCTTCGAGTCCACCACCTGGCCCTTCACGTGGAAGCCGGCGATGAGGAAGTTGTAGCCCTCGTCCTTGAGGTACTGGAACATCGAGCGCGTGTCCATGCCCATCAGGATGGAGTGCGAGGGATCGTAGTGGATGCGGAACTGGTCGCCCACGCCGTGCTTCTCGCAGATGCGGTGCAGCGCGATCCACGGCGCCGGCGCGTAGGCGATGTTGTTGTGCCACTTGTCGGTGACGTTCCAGCCGGGCATCGGGCATTGCTCCACGCGATAGGTGAGGCCGCGGGCCTTCGCCTCCTTGAGCATGGGCACGAAGACCTCCTCGAACATGCCGAGGTTCTGGTCCATGTCGATCTCGTAGTTGCGGCCCACGAAGCCGCACACCGCGTCGAGGCCCAGCAGGGCCGCCGCGTCGAACACGCGGTACATGAAGTCGATCTTCTTCTGGCGCACGGCCTTGTCGGGGTGCAGGAAGTTGTCGAAGTAGGCGATGTCGGAAACGCCGACGCCGGTGGCCTTCATCGCGGAGAGAACGCGCGCGGCGCGCTCCTTGGTGAACGGCTTGCGCAGGTCGAGGTGGTTGGCCACCGGATCGAGCATCGCCTCGGCGGGCACGTCGCTCTCGGAAGGATGGAGGGCGGCGGAGATCTGGATGTTCGGGGAGCCGATGTCCTTCGAGAACTGCAGCCACTCCTCGATGGCGAGGTCGGGATCCGCGTCGCGCTTCTCGCGGGGAGTCAACTCCTGGAGCGCGGCCGTGAGGACGCTGAGCTTCATGGGCTTGGGATCGAACGGCTTGGGTTTCATCGCAATCGCTCCTCTGGGTCCGGAAACGGGAAAGGGCCACGGATCAGCCCGAGCCCTCGGGGGCGATATTATAGATACCGGGGGGTAGGCTCGTCCAAAAAAAGCGGGAAATGCGGGGGGCGACCCTGCTGAAAACGGGTGTTCGAGCCCCTTTCAGGGGCGATCCCGGGCCTGAGCGCGCTTTAGAACGAATTCAGGAACGCGTGCAGGGCTTCGAGCTCGTCCGGGGTCGTCGGCAGCTTCGGCATCACGTGGGTCGCGCGCTTGGGCGCGTAGCCCTCGGGGTAGGCGCTGCGATTCGTGCGGGCGTTGATCAGCTCGAGGGACGAACCCGCGATCGCGGGGCCGATGGCCCCGTCCTTGCGCGGGTCGGCCGGATGATGGCACGCGGCGCAGCGCAGCGAATAGAGCGTGCGGCCCTTGTCGATACGGGCCTGTTCGGGAGACTTCTCCTCCGCCTTGCCGCACGCGGCGAAGAGCAAGGCCGCCCCGAGAATCGGGGCGGCAACGCGCAGGATGGAAGAACGGAGCATCACGCGAACCTCAGAGCAGGACTTCGAGCAGGACGTAGAGGATCACCGTGAGCAGCACGCCCATGTGGATCACGCCCTTCACCTTCTCGATGGGCTTGGTGGTCGGCCCGTTGGTGGCCTTCAGCGCGTTGATCTCGATCAACGCGAGGAGCACGATCAGGACCGTGAACCAGACGCCCACGCAGGCGGGATTCACGCCGATCACGAGATGGCTCGCCGCGCCCATGAGGAACAACAGCGGGATCGAGAGCAGCGTGTTGGTGCGCGAGGCCAGGAAGGCGCGACGCACCGCAGAAGGATCGACCGCCGGACCGGTACCCTGCGCCGCGGCGATGATCTTCTTCTGGCGCGGCCAGATCACGAACCACACGTTGAACCACATCACCGTGCCGAACAGCGCGCCGGTCAGGATGGTCACGCCCCACGAGGTGTACAGCAGCTCCGCGCCGCCCGGCACGCTCATGCGCATGCCGATGATCGCCCAGCCCGTCAGGAAGGTCAGCATCGCGCCCCAACGGAAGTACCAGAGGGTGCGGGGCGCCAGCTTCGAGTTCACCGCGGCCTTCACGGGCGCGTCGACCTCGTTCATGAACGGACCCTGCGAGAAGTTGAAGAACCAGAGAATGCCGATCCAGGAAACTCCGCCGATGAAATGTCCCCAACGCAGCAGAAACTCAACGCCCGACTTGCTGAACAATGCCCATTCCATGGTCGACTCCTTTTCAAGGATTGATGCGGGGATTTGGTGGAAACACCCGTGGGATCAAGCTTAGAATTTTCGGGGCAAATGTTTATCAAATGAGTGGGGGATTCCTCGCGTTCATCGCATTGTCCGGTTTCGGACGCTTTTCAGACGCTCTCGCCGCGGCAGGGACCCGTTTGTATTCCTGCTTTTGCGGACCATGCTGATCCCGGGAGGCTCCCATGCCATTCACGCTCAAACCCCTGCCCTACGCTTACAACGCCCTCGAGCCCCATTACGACGAGGCCACGCTGCGGCTGCATCACGACAAGCACCATCAGGCCTACGTCGACAAATTGAATGAGGCCGTCAAGGATCAATCCGGGCTTGCCGACATGGACCTGGAATGGCTGCTCGAGCACCCCGATGAATTGCCTGCCGCGTCGCGGCGCAAGATCCTGAACAACGCGGGCGGCGTGTGGAACCATGATTTTTTCTGGAGCGTGATGGCTCCCGCCGGCAAAGGCGTTGGGGGCGAACCCTCCGGCAAGATCGGCAAGGCCATCGACGCCGCGTTCGGAGGCTTCGAGACGTTCAAGACAAAATGGAAAGAGTCCGCGCTGGGGGTGTTCGGTTCGGGGTGGACGTACCTCGTGGAGGAAAACGGCAAGGCCGCCATCCGGGAGTTCGCCAACCAGGACACGCCCGTCGGCGCGGGCGTGAAGGCGCTATTGACGATCGACCTGTGGGAGCACGCGTACTATCTCAAGTTCCAGAACCGCCGCGCCGACTGGATCGACGCATGGTGGAACGTGGTGGATTGGACGGCGGCGGAGAAGCGTTGGACGACGGGTTGACGGCGCCCGTCACCGCGCCGCCTTGCGCGCCAATTTGCGGCCCAGGATCCGGTCAAGCATCGCGTGCGAGAGAAAGCGGCTGACACGGAAGAATCTTTTCGCGTCCGCGCCGACGGCGATGCGCACGGGCGCCCCGGGGTTCTCCAGCGTGGCAAGCAGCACGCGCGCCACCCCCTCGCCGTCGATCACGCGCGGATCGTGGTCGCGCGAGTAGTCGAGAAACGGCGCGAGCCGCGCGGCATACGGCGACCCCTCCGGCGCGATCGGCTTCAGCCGCGTGTGGAACGCGCTGCGGACCCAGCCCGGCTCGAGCAGGTGCACGCGGATGCCGTAAGGCTTCACCTCATGCCGCAGGGAGAGCGTGAAGGCCGAGAGCGCCGACTTGGCGGCGCAATACTGCGCCTTGAAGGGGAACTGCAGCGAAAAGACGATGGAACCCATCTGCACGACCGTGCCCGCGCCGCGTGCGCGCATCTCCGGCAGGCACAGGCGCGTGAGCGTCACCGCCGAGAAATAGTTGACCTCGAAGAGCCGGCGCACCTCGGCATCGGGCGTATCCTCGACCGCGCCGAGTTCACCCGATCCGGCGTTGTTGACCAGGATGTCGATGCGGCCGAGGCGGCGGCGCGCCTCCGCGAAGCCGCGCTCCACGGAAAGCGCGTCCGCGTTGTCCATCGCAATGAACTCGACGCCGGGAATTTCCGGTGCCGACGCCGGATCGCGGCACGTGCCGACGACACGATATCCCTGCGAGGCCAATAGGCGCGCCGCGGCAAGCCCGATGCCCGACGAAGCCCCCGTGAGGAGGACGTTTTTTTCGTTTGAAGTCATGATGGAAAGCTAACCGCGAACTACGGAAACTTGCCCGGCTCGAACAGGTCCGCGAAGTCGTGGTTCGAGGCGACCGCCGCGAGGTACGGCAATCCGAGGATGCGCTCCACCGATTTCACCAGCGATCCGTGGTTGTAGTGCTTCGTGCCCGCGTACCCCTTCTTCACGCCGGGGCCGACCGCGATGAAGGGAATCCGGGTATCCCCCTCCCCCTCGTCCCACACGATGAAAATCACGCCGGCATGCGCCTCCGCGAAGGCGATAAGGGGCGGCAAATTCGCGCGCAGCCAGTCGTCGCCCGCGCGCAGCGCGTCGGGTTCGATGCAGGCGCCGTCGCCGTGCATGTCGTGGCACAGGTCGGGCGTGATGAAGTTGTACGCCGCCGTCGTCCCCGCTTGCGCGATGTCGGTCTCGAGCCGCGACAGGTCCACGTCGTTCTGCTTGCAACTGGGTCCGTCGATGATCGAGTGGAAATAGACGAA
>DATAHJ010000188.1:0-7134 GCA_036263275.1 Fibrobacteria bacterium
TCCTTCGCGGCCGCACCTATCCGCGCGAACCCACACGAACCGCGGCCCAAGGAGATTCCCATGTCGTTTCAAGAAGTCAAGTTTCTTTCCGAAATCTCAAGCCCTCGCGGGCTTTCGGCGAAGGTCAAGTCCGCGGCCTTCCTCGCCGCCCTGGCGGGCGGATTCTTCGCTTGCGTCGGAGGCCCTGATGCCGGCTCAGGAGGCGGAGGCGGCGTCGCCGTCGAACTGCAGGTCCTGCCCGCAGCGCTGGCCAAGTCCGAGGCGGTTCGGCCCATCGATTCCATCCATGTGCGGGTGAGCGCGCCTGACATGGACACAGCCCGCTTCGGATTCTCGGGCTCGCCGCAATCCGTCTCGCTCCTCGACCTGCCCCCCGGCGCGGCGCGGACATTCTCGGTCCGCCTCTTTCGCGGCGGCCGCCTGCTGTATGCGGGCGAATCCGTCGCGGCTCTCACATCGGCGGGCAAGAACAACGTGACGGTGAACTGCTTGCCGGAATTCTCGCGCCTCACCGCCAGCGTTCATATCCCCACGGACTTTCCCAAGGCCGTGTCCGGCGGGACCCTGCGTCTGTGGGGTGGGGGAGACACGTTGACGGTCGCCGCGTCGGTGAACGGCGAGCTTCGAAATTTCCGTCTCGAAGAAGTTCCCGGTGACCGGGATTATGCCGTGTCCATCGTGCTTTGGGGCGCGAAGGGCGACACGCTCGCCAAGGCCTTCAAGTCCGACCTGCGCGTTCCCAAGGGACAGAGCGCCGCCCTCGTCCTGCCCTTGACCCTCGCCTTCACCCAGCTGTCCTTGTCCATGAGCGTGGCCGAGCCGCGCTCGACGTCCTTGGTGCTTGCGCTTCCGGGTGGCCGCAGGACGCCCTCGGCCTTCGGGGATGCCGTGTTCTCCGAGGCGTATCCGATCCCCACCGCCGAGGAGGGCGGCGACAACGGCGAATGGCTGGAGTTGTTCAACCGTTCCGCGGACACCCTCGACGTCTCCGGCTGCCAGGTGCTGCGAGACGCGGGCACGAGCGCGAGCATGGTTGCGGCGGTCCCCTCCGGCACGACGATCGCCCCGGGGCGCACGCTGGTGATGGGCAAGGCGGGCGCTTCTTTCGCGCAGGTCGTGATCGGCGCATCGGCTCTGAGCCTGACGAACACCTCGGCGCGCCTGGCGTTCTCCTGCGCCTCGGGCGCGACGCTGGTGGACACGCTGCGGTATTCCACCTCCACGACCGACACGGTGGCGGCGCGGATACAGACGGGGAAGGTCGCTTCGCTCAGGCCTTCGCGAGTCGCGTCGCGGAATTCCATGGATGCATGGTGCTTGTCCGCCACGGTGCCGGCATCCGGCGAATTCGCCGCCACGCCCGGCGCGTTCGAAGGCGGATGCGGGGAGTAGATCAGCCTTCCGGAATGCTCGATTCGATCTCGGCTCGGCGCAGCATGCCCGAGCCGAAGCCGAAGACGCCGTAGACGAGCAGCAGCAGGTACAGGTATTCGGGGAACACCATCCCGAACCCGCACAAGTAGCCGATGAACACGTTGCCGATCTGCAGGGCGTTGATCGCCTTGTTGCCGCGGCGCGCCAGCTTGGGCAGGTAGAGCGGGCTCACCATCAATAGGCCCGTCAGGATGAGGAGCAGGGGCAGGATCGTCAGGCTGAAGGGAAACGCCCCGGCCAGCGAATACTTGGAATGGAGGATCACGCTGAGGGCCATGAAGCCGCCCGCGAAGGTGGAAGGCAACCCGTGGAACCAATCCTTGAGGCCTTCGGAATCCACCGCATTATAACGCGCCAGTCTCAGGGCCGCGCAAAGCACGTATACCGAAAGCGAGGCGATCATCAGCGGGCGGTGAGCCGCAGCCCATTCGGGGGCGGTCGAGTGCAGGTAGTAGTACACCAGCAGCGCGGGCGCCACGCCGAAGGCGACGAGGTCGGCGAGGCTGTCGAACTGGGCGCCGAATTCCGACGAGGCCTTGAGCAACTTGGCCATGAACCCGTCGAGCTTGTCGAGCAGCACACACCAGGTGATCATCCAGGCCGCAAGCTCCAGCGGGGTTTTGCCGAAGCCGAGCACATAGCTCCCGCTCTTTTCGGGGATAAGCGCCTCCGCCATCAGCAGGATGGCGTAGATGCCGATCAGGAAGTTCATGCCCGTGAACAGGTTCGGGACGAGGAAGCGTTTTTGGACCATTTTAGGGCTCCCGGAAGGGGATACGGAAGGTAGAAAGCGGCAGGGAGGGGTGGCCCGTTCAAATCAGCCCGGTCCCTCGTCCTCCCGGTGCATTTGGGCGAATTCCCCAAGGCCCCCGTAGAAGTTCGCCAGCAGGGGGATGACCTCTCCGAGCAGGAACAGGGACCCGCAGAACACCGCTTCTTCGACGCCTGCGCCGGACCGCAGCAGGGGTTCCAGTTCGCCGCCTTCCGGCCGGATCACCTTGAGGCCGGGAAAGCCTTCCGTAGGCAGCAGCGCGCGCGCTTCGTCACCCGAAAGCGCGCGCGGGTAGCGCGCCGACAGGTTGACGAAGACGAGGTCGCCCGAAATTCCCGAGAGCGCGCGCGCCACCGCAGGCACATCCTTGTCTCGCATGGCCGAGAAGAACACGCGGCGTCGCGCGCCTCCGGGCGTCTTCGACAAGGCCGCGGCCAAGGCCTCGGCGCCCGCCGGGTTGTGCGCGGCGTCGAGCAGGACGGGAATATGGTCGGGCGAATCCAGCCGCTGCATGCGGCCTGGCATGCGCGCCGCGCGCAGCGCGGGCATCCAGGCGGCCTCGGGAGGGAGCGCCTCGCCGCGCCAGGCCTCGAGCGTGAGCACCGCGAGCGCGGCGTTGCGGAGCTGGTAATCCTCGGTGCGCAGGTCGGCGGGCAAGGCGTAGTCGGCGAAGCGCCCGCGCAGGGTCCACCCTCCGCCCATTCGCGCCTCGAGCCGCTCAGGCGCGTTCAGGAACGAAGCGCTGGCGCCGCGCGCGACGGCTTCCGCGCGCGCGGCGAGCCCGGTACGAGGCTCGTCGATGACGAGAGGAACCCCGACCTTCACGATGCCCAACTTCTCCGACTGGATGGCCTCCAGCGTGTCGCCCAGCATGGCCACGTGGTCGAGGGAGATGGACGTGATCGCGGTGGCCCGGGGAGACACCACGTTGGTGGCGTCGAGGCGTCCGCCCAGTCCGGTCTCGAGCACGACCGCCCTGCAATCGCGCTCACGGAACCAGCAGAACGCCATGGCCGTCACGATTTCGAAATAAGTGGAGCCTCGTGCCTCGAGCAGGTCGACGTGGCGATTCAGCCATGCGGCGACCCAGGCGACCGGGACCGGTTCGCCGTCGACGCGCAGGCGCTCCCGGAAGCTGACGAGGTGCGGCGAGGTGTAGAGACCGACGCGCTGGACACCGAGAGCGGGCAGCATGGCCGCCAGCGCGGCGCATACGCTGCCCTTGCCGTTGGTGCCCGCGACGTGGAGGAAGTCAAGGCCCTGCTCGGGGTTGCCCAGCGCGGCCAGGAGCCCGCGCGTGTTGTCGAGCCCCAGCTTGATCGCGAACTGGTTGCGCGCGTAAAGCCAGGAGAGGGCGGAGGAGTAGGTGGGGAAACGGGACATGGGAAAGATGGAAAGATGAAATGATGGAATGATGATGGAGGTCCATCACTCCATCATTTCATCTTTCCATCACTTTACTTCGTCCAAAGGTGCTTCAGCACCGTCGAAACGGTTTCCTTCAGCTCCGGGCGCGGCGCGATGAGGTCCACGAAGCCCTTCTCGAGCAGGAACTCGGCGCGCTGGAAGCCCGCCGGCAGCTGCTGGCGGATGGTCTCGCGGATCACCCGCTCGCCCGCGAAGCCGATCAGGGCCCCGGGCTCCGCGATGTGCACGTCGCCCAGCATGGCGTAGCTCGCCGTCACGCCACCCATGGTGGGGTTCGTGAGGATCGAGATGTACGGAATGTGCGCCTCGCGCAGGAGCGCGATCTCGGCGGAGGTGCTCGCCATCTGCATGAGCGAGAGCACGCCTTCCTGCATGCGCGCGCCGCCGGAGGCGGAGACGATGACGGCGGGACGCTTCAGGCGCAGCGCGGTCCGGAAGACGCGCGCGATCTTCTCGCCCTCGACGGAGCCCATCGAGCCGCCGACGAATCGGAAATCCATCACGCCCAGCGCGACCGGGATTCCCTCGATGGATCCGGTTCCAGAGAGCACGCCCGAGTTCGTCCCGGTCTTCTTTTCAGCCTCGGCGAGGCTGTCCTTGTACTTCTTCTTGGCGGAGAACTTGAGCGGGTCCGTGGAGCGCAGGGTGGAGTCCATCGGCTTCCAGGTGCCCTCGTCGACGAGGATCTTGACGTAATCCGGGGCGCCGATGCGGAAGTGGTGGCCGCAGTGCTCGCAGACGTGCATGTGGCGCGCCAGCTCCTTGCGGTAGAGAATTTCCTTGCAGCCCTCGCACTTGACCCACAAATCGGTCGGCGTGTCCTTCTTGGTCAGCGTGCCGATGCCCGATTTTGCCTTGCGGAACCATTCCATGTCGTTTTTTCCGCCAATTTCGTGGAACGTTCAAGATAACCTCAGGCGCGAGGGCATCCAAATGCGTTTTTAGGGGGTATTCGCTGGAAAAAACGGGCTGTTCGGTGGAAGGCAAAAAAAGAAAGGGCGCCCTTGTGGGGCGCCCTTCCGGTTCCGGAAAGACCGAAGATCAATGCTCCGAAATGCCCTTCGCCTTGTAACCGCCCTTGGCGCGGTAACCGAGGTAGACGAGGCCGAAGACCACGAACAGGACGATCGGCAGGTTGCTGATCAGCTTGAGGGCCGCCCCGGCGTTGCCGGCGCCCATCGCGTCGATCCGGGCGCCCATGATCGGGAGAGCCACCGCGATCGAGAGCATGCCGGCGCCGCCGACGATGCTGATCAGGAGCGCGCCGCCCTTCGGGAACAGGTCCGCCGTCACGCCCAGCATGGTGGGCCAGAAGAACGCGACGCCGAGGGTGAACACCACCGAGGCCAAGGCGGCCATGATGATGGGCGTGCCCGCGTGCATGCTGCCCAGCCAGTACAGGCCCACGAACGCCACGATCGAGCCGAGCGTCAGCACCGCGAACGGCGAGAAGCGCTTGTGCACGAAGTTGGTGGTGAACAGGCGCAGGAAGCACATCAGGCCCGAGGTCAGGATCAGGAACCAGACGCCCTGGACGCCGGTGATGTCCTTCAGGATGGTGGGGAACCACTGGTTCGGGCCCAGCTCCGTCGCCGCCGTCAGCCACATGCAGACGAAGATCAGCAGGAACATGGGACGGAACAGCTGGCCGAACATCTCGCCGGCGCTGACGTTGGATGCCACGCGCTCGGTCTTCGGGTACTGCTGGGTGATCGCCATGTACAGGTAGATCACCGAGGGAATGAGCAGCGTCGACAGCTTGACCTGCCAGCTGACGTTCAGGTGCGTGAGGACGACGGCGACGATGCCGCCCAAGGCCATGCCGCCCGGCCACCACGCGTGCATGTGGTTGAGCTTGCGGATGCGATCCTCATGGTAGAGCGTCGCGATGAGCGGGTTCACCACGCCTTCGACCAGGCCCTGGGAAAGTCCCATGACGAGGAAGCCGATGTAGAGCATCGTGGTGCCGCTGGATCCGAAGATGGAGTCCATGTGGGCGGTGGGATGCGGGGCGAAGAGCACGAGGCCGACGCCCACGACGTAGCCGAGGGCCGACAGGATGTGCATGAAGCGCATGCCGACGAAGTCGATGACGGCGCCGCTCACGAAGATCGCCAGCGTAAAGCCCCAGAAAGCCGGTCCCCAGATCAGGCCGATCTGCTCCTTGCTCAGGAAAAAGACCTGGCTCAGGTCGGCCTCGATGTCGCCGCGGATCGCGAAGAGCATCGAGCCCGCGATCAGCGAAAGACAGCTGGCCACGAAAAGTTTTTGTTTGTTCACGCACATCCTCCTTGGATTTGTGAGCCGGTGAGCCGGAAAAAGCTCCGTTTTGCCCCTGAAAGGGGAACTCGGAGGCGAAACCTCTCCTTTCAGTCGGAGAGGGGTCGCATCAAAGTGGTTTCAACTTACGACAACTTGTCTTGCCTCGCCATGCGTTTTTTGGCAAATTTGCGAAAAATTGGGCTTAAATCGATCAAAAACAGGCTTTTTGTCACGTCTATCGTCGCTCACTACCAGTTTCGTGAATTCGGAGACAAAAAAAGGCCGTCCGCCGATCCCCAAGACGGGATGGCGGACGGCCTTTTTGAAGAGCTGACGAGAGTTATTCGGCCAGGCTGAGCGGCTTGTATCCGCCCTTCGAGCGGAAATACAGCAGCAGCAGCAGGTAGATGCCCGCCATCGTCAGGGGGATGAAGGAGTCCACCTTGAGGGTCATGCGGTCGCCGGTTTCGCTCGCTTCCACGATGGACTGCTGGTCCGCGTTGCGGTCCATCACCGGCACGGCACGCGCCTCTTCGAGATGCTTGCCTTCGATGGCGTTCACGGGCGCGAAGGACAGGAACTTGGAGGGTTTCTCCGTCTTGACCTGCTCATACAGGGCCGTGTTCGCGTTGCGAAGATCCTCGGCGGCGAAGCGATCCTTGGAGTAGCCAAGGCCCGGGCCGCCGATCAGGCCGGCCGAGAGGAATCCGATGCCGCCCATGATGGAGATGGCGATGGCGCCCGTGCGGGGGAAACGGTCCGAGGCCACCGCGAGCATCGTGGGCCAGAAGAACGTCTTGCCCAGCGCGTAGATGCCCAGCGCGACCATCGCGATCGCGAAGGTCTGCATGCCGCTGGCCAAGCGGAGGCCGATCATTGCCAGGATGGCGCTGACGAGCAGCAGGCCCACGGGGGAAAGCTTGAGGTTCTTCTCCACGAAGCCCGCGCAGAAGCGCAGGCCGAACATGATGGCCGAGGTCCAGATGAACAGGTACTTGCCCTGCTCCGAGTTGAACAGGTTGCCCGTGATGTTCTGGATCCAGCCGTCGGTGCCGAGCTCCACGGCGCCCACGAGCAGGTGCGTGATGAAGAGCACGAAGAGGAGGACCGAACCGACGGAGAAGCGGGTGATGATGCCCACGGCGATCACCAGCAGGCCGGAGATGCCGTAGGAGACGCCCCCGGGCAGCTCGAGGTTATTGATGAAGAACTGGGAGAGGAGGTAGCAGATGACCAGG
>DATAHJ010000189.1:0-3680 GCA_036263275.1 Fibrobacteria bacterium
TGCTGGCTTCCGCCGCCTCGGACATGGCGCACCCGGCCTTCAGCAATCTTTTCGTGGGGACGGAATTCGACCGCGCCTCCTCCACCGTTCTCTGCACCCGACGGCCTCGTTCGCCGGATGAAAAGCCGCCGTGGCTGCTTCATACGATCTCCGGCCAAGGCGGGGAGCAGGGGGAGGTCTCGTGCGAGACCGATCGCGCCCGCTTCGTGGGGCGCGGCGAAACCCCGGTGAAACCGGTCGTCATGCAGCGGCCCGGCCCCCTTTCCAACACGGTCGGGCCGGTCCTCGATCCGGTGGTTTCGTTGCGGCGCGTCGTCAAGCTCGCGCCCCATGAGAAGGCGACCGTCGTTTTCGTCCTCGGTGCGGCGGAAGACCGGGGCGCGGCGCTGGAGCTGGCCGACAAGTATCAAAACGTCCGCATGATCGACCGGGCCTTCGACCTCGCGTGGACGCACAGCCAGGTGATCCTGCGCCAGCTCGACGCCACCGAGCAGGAAGCCCGGCAGTACGGCCAGCTGGCGGGAGCCCTCATCTACGCCGACCGCGCCCGGCGCGCGGATCCCGGCGTGCTGCTGCACAATCGCCGGGGGCAAAGCGGGCTGTGGGGCTATGGCATCTCGGGCGACGCGCCGCTGGTCCTCCTGCACGTCCGCGAGATGGCGAAGATCGAAATCGTGCGCCAACTCGTCCGCGCGCACGCCTACTGGCGCATGAAGGGGCTGTCCGCCGACCTGGTGATCCTCATCGAGGACGTTTCGGTGTACCGGCAGGTTCTGCACGACGAGATCCTGGCGTTGATCGCCTCCGGTGTCGAGGCGCAGACCCTCGACAAGCCGGGAGGCATTTTCGTGCGGCGCCTGGAGCAGATCCCTGCCCAGGACAGGAACCTCCTCCTGTCCAGCGCGCGCATCGTCCTGGACGACCAGAACGGAACCTTGTCGGAACAGCTGGAGCATGCCGGCGTGCCGGAAATATTCCCGCCGGCGTTGGCTCCCGCGGCGATCCCCGCGGCTTTCCCGGCGCCTCCGCTTAGCGTCCGGGAGGGGATCTTCGGGAATGGCCTGGGAGCTTTCACTCCCGACGGGCACGAGTACGTGATCACGCTGCAACCCGGCCAGACGACGCCGGCGCCCTGGGTCAACGTGCTGGCCAACCCGGAATTCGGAACCGTGGTCTCCGAAAGCGGGGGCGCCTACACTTGGGGGGAGAACGCCCACGAGTTCCGCCTGACGCCCTGGAACAATGATCCCGTCCAGGATCTCGCCGGCGAGGCCTTCTATATCCGCGACGAGCAGACGGGGCAGTTCTGGTCTCCCACCCCGTTGCCCGCCCGCGGAAAAACGGCTTATGTCATCCGTCACGGATTCGGGTATACGGTCTACGAGCATACCGAGAACGGGATCGCCTCGGAGCTTTGGGTGTTCGTCGCGGTCGACGCCCCCCTGAAGTTCATGTCCCTGAAGCTCCGCAATGTTTCGGGGCGTTCCCGGCGGATTTCCGCCACAGGGTATTGGGAATGGGTGTTGGGCGACCTGCGGGACAAGACCTCGATGCACGTGCAAACCGAGGTGGATCTCAAGACCGGCATCGTGATGGCGCAGAACCCGTACAACACGGAGTTTCCCGAGCGCGTCGCCTTTCTCGACGTAAGCGACGCGGAGCGAACCTTGACGTGCAGCCGCTCCGAGTTCATCGGCCGAAACGGCACCCTCTCGCAGCCTGCGGCCATGAAGCGGGCGCGGCTTTCGGGAAGGACGGGCGCCGGCCTGGATCCGTGCGGCGCGCTGCAGGTGGCCTTCGACCTTCGCGAGGGACAGGAGCGGGAAGTCGTCTTTCGGCTCGGCCTGGGGCGCGACCTCGCCGCGGCCCGCGACCTGGCGCGCAGTTTTCGCAGGACCGAGGAGGCGCGCTCCGCGCTTGAGGGCGTGTGGGCCCACTGGAACCGCGTGCTGGGAACGATCAACGTGGACACCCCCGATCCGTCGGTGAACGTGCTGGCCAACGGCTGGCTGCTCTACCAGACGCTCGCCTGCCGCGTGCTGGGACGGAGCGGGTTCTATCAGTCCGGCGGGGCGTTCGGATTCCGGGACCAGCTCCAGGACGTGATGGCGCTGGTGCATGCCACGCCGGCCCTCACGCGTGAGTACCTGCTTCGCGCCGCGAGCCGCCAGTTTCGCGAGGGCGACGTCCAGCATTGGTGGCACCCTCCGGCGGGTCGCGGCGTCCGCACGCGCTTCTCGGACGATTACCTGTGGCTTCCTTATGCCGTCTGCCGCTATGTCCGCTGCCTGGCCGATACCGGCGTGCTGGACGAGCCCGTGTTCTTCCTGGAGGGACGCCCGGTGCGCGAGGACGAGGAGGCCTATTACGAGTTGCCGAATCGTTCCCGCGAATCCGCCACGCTTTACGACCACTGCGTGCGCGCCATAGAGCATGGCCTTCGGTTCGGCGCGCATGGCCTGCCGCTCATGGGCTGCGGGGACTGGAACGACGGCATGAATCGCGTGGGCGCCGAAGGGAAGGGCGAGAGCGTCTGGCTCGCGTTCTTCCTTCACGACGTGTTGTCGCAATTCGCCGTCGTCGCCGCTGCGCGCGGCGACGACGGCTTCGCGGCGCGTTGCCGCGACGAGGCCGCGGGCCTGCGGGAGCGGATCGAGAAAAACGGCTGGGATGGGGCATGGTACCTGCGGGCCTTCTTCGACGACGGCATGCCGCTCGGATCAAGCACGAGCCCCGAGTGCCAGATAGATTCCCTGCCGCAAAGCTGGTCGGTGATCAGCGGCGCGGGCAGTCCCGATCGCTCGCGCGCCGCGCTCGATGCCGTGGACGCGCGGCTGGTGAAGCGCGAGGAGAAGATCGTCCTTTTGTTCGATCCACCCTTCGATCGCTCCGACTTGGATCCGGGCTACATCAAGGGCTACATCCCCGGCGTGCGCGAAAACGGCGGGCAGTACACCCATGCGGCGATCTGGGCGACCATGGCCAACGCCCTTTCGGGGCGCACGGAGAGGGCCTGGGAAATGTTCGCCCTCCTCAACCCCGTCCTGCACGGGAGCACGCCCGAGGGAATCGCCGCCTACAGGTCGGAGCCTTATGTCGTGGCCGCGGATGTCTACGGGAGGCCCCCGCACGTTGGGCGTGGCGGCTGGAGCTGGTATACGGGCGCGGCCGGGTGGATGTACCGGTTGCTGGTGGAAACCCTGCTGGGGGTCGGCCTCGAAGGCAATCGCTTGCGCCTGACGCCCCGGCCGCCCGAAGGCTGGGATTCCTACAAGATCCATTACCGCTATCGGCGGACGCCCTACCATATCACGATCGCGTGGTGCGCTCCCGGCGAGGCGCCCGGACTCGTCCTGGACGGGCAGGCGCTGGAGACGGACACGATACCCCTCGTCGACGACGGCCGGGAGCATGTTGCGGAAATGAAGATCGCCCGCGTCTCCGCGCCCGTCGACGACGATCGCTTGATCGTTTAACCCTTGTTTAGACCTTAAGCCCGGGAAGTTCCCGAACGGATTTTCGAACGCGGGAGAACACCCCCGCCTCTTCTTTTCGTTTCGTTCCGTTACATCACGAACGAAAAGGCGTGCAAAAAAAACCGGGCCTTTCTTTCGAAAGGCCCGGCCAAAACCCGGGGACCGGAGAGGGGGAGAGAGGTACTCGGAGAATCTCCAGGTTTT
>DATAHJ010000190.1:0-2227 GCA_036263275.1 Fibrobacteria bacterium
CCGGCGACGAGGTGCCCGCGGTGGTGACGGAGATCGACGTCAACGCGCGCAAGATGACGCTGAGCGTGGTCGACTACTTCAAGAACAAGGAAGACTCCGAATGGCGCTCTTACCTCGACGCCCACAAGCCGAAGGCCACGACCCTCGGCGACGTGGTGAAGGTCGAAGGGGAATAATGACACAGGGTGGGGGATCCTTCGGGGTCCCTCGCTTGTTCGGTCCGGGTTCGGAAACCGCAGGGTTACGAGCCTCCGGGATTCAGGAAAGGCCCCGGCAACGGGGCCTTTTTTTGTGCCCGTCCTTTGTAATTTCTCGCCGTGCCCGCCACCCATATTTCTCCTCGCGCCCTCCTCGCGCTTGCCCTCGCGGCATGCGTGCTCTCGCTGTTTCCATCCAGCGCTTCCGCGCGCGAGCAGGTCCTTGAGGACTCGCCCAGCCGCCTGGTGATCGAGGTGGATGTTCCCGAGTACCATGCCGAGGAGAGGGATGGCCGCTCTCGCCTCGTCTCTCCGGGATATCCCGGCGCCTCGGAGGCGGGCGCGCCCGACCTTCCGCATATGGGCTTTTGGGTCGCCACCGGCGACCGCATGCCCTCGGTGACGGTGGAACCGCTGGAGTGGACCGAAGTGGGCCTGCCCGGCGGCCTCGCCGGCGTGCCGTTCTGGGTCAACTCCCTGAAGTCCGAGCCGCGTCATGACGCGGCGAAATTCGCCGCGGCCAGGGGATTGATTCCCGAGGTTTCAGCGTTCGATACCTACCGCGGCATGAAGATGCGGCACATCTCCGTGCCGATGGCCACATACACGGAGGGGGAGACGCGCGCACGCGCCCTCAAGCGCTTCCGTGTGCGGGTCGATTTCCCGAACCCCGGTGCCGTTCCCAACCCGGGCGCGGCCAAATGGCTGAAGCAGGCGGGTGTGATGAATCCCGTCGGCGGCGCCCACCTGGCCGCGCTGCCGCGCTCGGCGCCGCTGCGCAAGGCCTCGGCCGCCTCGTCCTTCGACCGCTCGGCCCCATGGCTCAAGATCCGGATCGGCAACCGCATCGTGGATGACTTTGCCGAGGACGGCATGTATGCCCTGAGCTACGAGGCCGCGGCGGCGAAGGGTCTTCCGGCGGGCGTGAAGATCGGCCAGCTGCGCATCTATTCGGGTCCCCAGGACACGGCGACGCTCGCCCTCGCTGGCGCCATCGCGCCGACGCTCTCGGAAATCCCCATCGAGGTGCATGAGGCCGCCCCCGCCAACGGCACCTTCGACACCGGTGACACGGTTCTGTTCTACGCCCACGGCACGAGCCTCTGGGTACCCATCGACGGAGGCACCCTCCCGGACGTTCGGTGGATTTTCAAGCTCGATCCGTGGTCCTTCGAGAACTATTACTTCCTGCAATGGAGTGGCTCGGAGGCCGGCGTGCGGCTCAAGGACTCCACGGGTTCCGGCGCGACGGACACCGTGACATCGGTTCCGCATTACCTGCGTGCCGAGCGCGAGCTGACCGGCGGCACCTGCGACTTGTCCTCCCAGTTCGATGATGAAGCTTCGGTGTCGAGATACTGGTATACGCGCTATTCCTGCGTCGGCGCGGGCGGGGCTGTTTCACTCGCGTCCTCACAACTCACCACGCCGTCGTGGAATATCTTGCCGGAACGGGTTTCGGATTCGGTCTGGATCGGATTCTTTACGCCCTATGGGGGCAGCAACGCTTCGAATTCGTTCGCCGTCTGGAAGAATCGGGACTTGATCCCTTTTCAGTTCGCCTCGGGCATCGAGGGCTCCTGGTATGCCAAGACCACGGGCTACGACGATGCGCCGCCTCGCGCCCTTTTCGACAGCGTGCGCTGGAACGCCGTCGATCCCGCTTTCGAAGGCTATACGGTGCGCTATGCCCGTTCCCTGAAATGGAGCGAAGGCCGCTTGGTGTTCCCAGCTCCGCAGGGCGGCAATGTGGCCTACAAGCTCGACGGCGTCCCGGCCGGCGGCCGGGTGCTTAGGGTGGAGAAAGGCGTGGGCACGCGTTGGCTCACGTTGCAGGCCGTTGGAGGCGTCTCGGTTTTTTCCGACAGCACCGCAGTGGGCGACACCGTGACCTACCTCCTCACTCGCCAAGCCCTTCCCATCGCCGCCGATGCGATCACGGCGGAAACGGGGCCCACCGGCGACAGGGTGGTGCAAGACCTTCGGGACGGGACCATCGGGGGCTCTTCGAAGAATCCCGACTATCTCAT
>DATAHJ010000191.1:0-2749 GCA_036263275.1 Fibrobacteria bacterium
GCCGCGCATCGACGTGCCGCCGGGGGAGACGCCCGAGGGGATGCTCGCCGCGCGCGCCCGCGCGGGGCTGGCCGCGAACTACGGCGGCGGAAAGGACTTCGCGCGCGCCGCCGAGATCCAGGAGATGGAGCTGGGCGTGATCAACAAGCTCGGCTACGCCTCGTACTTCCTCATGGTCCAGGAGGTGTACCAGGAAGCGGGGAAGATCTTCGGCAATGAATTCCGGCGGCCCAAGGACTGCTCGCTGTTGCGCGGTTCGGCCGCGAACTCGCTCACGTTCTATAATCTCGGCGTGGGACGACTCGATCCCATCGAGCACAACCTGTACTTCCAGCGCTTCCTGAACGAGGACCGCGCGAGCCCGCCCGACGCCGACCTCGACTTCGGCTGGGACGAGCGCGAGCGCATGCTCGACCACATGGTCACGCGCTTCGGGCGCGAGCGCGTGGCCGTCACCTGCACATTCCAGCATTTTCGTTTCAAGGCCGCCTTCCGCGAGGCCGCGAAGGTGTTCGGCTACGCCGAGGAGGAAGTCACTGCCGTGCTGAACGCCCGCGACAGCTATCAGCGTCGTCGCGACGATTCGGCGATCCGCATGCTCGAAGGTTGGGCCGCGCGATTAAAAGGTCGCCCGCGATTCTTGGGACAGCACCCCGGAGGGCTCATCGTCACGAACGAACCCATCTGGCGGCATGTGGGATGCGAGTGGTCGGGTGGCGAGAAGAATCGGCTCATCACGCAAATCGACATGCACAGCGGCATCGACGAACTGGGCCTGATCAAGTTCGACCTGCTCGGCAACGGGTCGCTCTCGGTATTGCGCGACGCGCTGGGACACATCCGCCGGCAGGGAATGCCCGATCCCGGCGTGTGGGACCTGCAGAAATGTTATAAGGATCCCGAGGCTAACGCCCTCATGAACTCGGGGCACCTGCGCGGCGTGTTCTACCTCGAGAGCCCGGCGCAGATGCGCCTCAACGTCAAGGCCGACGTGAAGACCTTCGACGAGGTCATCGTCACCTCCTCGCTCATTCGCCCCGCGGGCACCGCGTACGCCAAGACGTACGTGGAGAGGCACCGCAAGCACAAGCGGGGCGTCAAGGATTGGGACTACCTGCATCCCTCGCTCGAGCCGATCCTCGGCGACACGCACGACGTGTGCGCCTTCCAGGAGGACGTCACCAAGATCTGCCATGAGGTGGCGGGGCTCTCGTACAAGCGCGCCGACGCCGTGCGCAAGCAGATGAACAGCCAGCACGACGGCCCGCTCTCCACGCCCGAGCTGCGGGCGCTCGCCGCCGAGTTCGTCAACGGATGCATGACCAATCCCAGGCTGGAATATCCCTTGAGCCGCGGGCAGGCATTGGAACTGTGGGCGCGCGTGGCCTCGTTCACCGGCTTCTCGTTCTGCAAGTCGCACTCCGCCAGCTACGCGCAGCTCTCCTACCAATGCGTGTGGCTCAAGGCGCATTACCCGGCGGAATTCATCGCGGCGGTGATCTCCAACAACCACGGCTTCTACCGGCGGGAGGTGTACCTCAACGAGGCTCGACGCCTGGGGATCGGCATCCGGCCGCTCGACATCAACCGCTGCGAGTCGCGGTTCGTGGGGGAAAGCGGGACGGGAAAAACAAACGAGGGGCATGGGGGCGGGACGGGTGTGGGCGTGATCCACCCCGGGTTTTTGCATTTGCGGTCCTTCGGCGCGGGAACGGGGGAAGCCTTGGTGCGCGCCCGCGCGGAGGACGGGCCTTTCCGCGATCTCGAGGATTTCCTGCGGAGGGTTCCCGCCGGCCGGCAGGAGGCCGAGAATCTCATCCTCGCGGGCGCCTTCGACGGCTTCGGCATGACGCATCCGGAGCTGCTGTTCCACCTCGACGGCATCCACGCCTCGGTCTCGATGCGGGGCGGGAAGAATCCGGCGTTGTTCGAAGAGGCGCGCGGCGCTTCGAGTGTGGAAGCGCGGCGGAACCGCGCCGCGCTGCTGCGCCGCTCGCTTCGGGCCGAAGACTACACGCTGATGCACCGTTGCCTCAACGAGAAGCGGCTGTTCGGCTACATGCTCTCGGGCAATCCGCTCGAGGTGCTCGACCTGCATCCCGAGGCGCGCGACGCGGTGCCCGCGGGGGATTTAGGGCGGCACAAGGGCCGCCGCGTGAAGGTGTTCGGGCATTACGTCACCGAGCGGCAGCATCGCGTGGCGAAGTCCGGCAGGCTGATGCAATTCCTCACGCTGGAGGATCGCAGCGGAACGGTGGACGTGATCTTCTGGCCCGACATGCTCGACAAGTGGGAGGAGCAATTGCTCGAGGGCGGCCCCTTCGCCGTGTGGGGCAAGGTGACCGAGGAATGGGACGCGTTCTCGCTGGAGGCCGAGCGCGTGCTTCCGGTGCAATACACGCCCAACCTCCTGAACTTCGACGTCGCGTCCATGCGGCTGCAGGCGTCCAATCCGTGGGGCGCGGAGATCCGGGCGTACGCGTGAATCTTCCGCCTTCGCTCTTCGCCGCCGTGCGCATTCCGCGCTTCGCCGCGCAGGCGCTCTCGGCCGCGCGGCCGGAATTGCGCGGGCGTCCCTTCGTCGTGGTGGAGCAGGATCCCGAAAGCCACAAGACCACCGTCCTCGACCTTTCGCCCTCTGCCGCCGCCGAAGGCGAGTTCAGGCATATTTGGCCGGGCCTTCCGGCCTTTCTGGTGAGGCGCAAGTGGGCCGAACTTCCGGTCATGGCGCGTGACATCAAGGCGGAAA
>DATAHJ010000192.1:0-3268 GCA_036263275.1 Fibrobacteria bacterium
CCGACGTCTACAACGTGCAGTGCGAAGTGACCTTCGCCGGCGGCAGGAAGACGGCGAAGCAGAGGCTTGGGGTGGTGCGGTGATCTTCGGAGGCGAAGCTTCGAGGGGAGTGGGTGGCAGGTAGCAGGGGAGAACGGCAAATTCGGGAAAACCCCATCGCCGCACCCCGCTACCTGCTGCCCACCACCTACTACCTTTCCCCCCCATGAAAATCTCCCGCGAAAAAGTCGTCGGCATCGAGTATACCCTCAAGGGCGCCGACGGACTGGTGATCGACTCCAACGTCGGCGACGAGCCGCTGTTCTTCCTGCAGGGCTTCGGCACCTTGGTGCCGGGCCTTGAGATCGCCCTCGAGGGCCGCGAGGTCGGCGACCGCTTCGAGGTTGAAGTGAAGGCCGTGGACGGCTACGGCGAGTACGACCCGGAACGTCGCCGCTCCATCCCGCGCGCCAACTTCCCGCAGCTCAAGGACGCCAAGCCCGGCATGATGCTCGAGGCGCGCGGCCCCGAGGGCGTCTCCGCGGTGACGGTCTCCGAAGTCACCGAAACGACCATCGTCATCGACGGAAACCACCCCCTCGCGGGCAAGGACCTCTTCTTCGCCATCTACGTCTCCGACGTGCGCGACGCGACCGCCGAGGAAAAATCCCACGGCCACGTGCACGGGCCGGGTGGGCATCATCATCACTAGCCGCGCGACGCGCGGCGGAATTACGAATTACGAGTTACGAATGGAAGACAAAAGCGCGCGAATAGCCGGTTCGTGAGACGACTCCGGAAGGATCAAGGCTCTCACCCTCGAAAAAACGCCTCCCTTGAATTCATGACTCGTAACTCGTAATTCGTAACTTTTCCCCATGTCTTCCCCCTTCAAGCTCGCCGTGGTGCAATGCCGCGGCAATGCGGTCGAGCCGGAACGTTTCGCCGCGCTGGAGCGACTGATCCGCGAGGCCGCCGCCAAGGGCGGCCAGGTCGTGCTCCTGCCCGAGCTCATCCTTCACGACTACTTCTGCCGCACCGAGGAGCAGCGCCACTTCGACCTCGCGCACACGCTCGAGTCGGACGCTTCCAAGGCGCTGCAGGCGCTGGCGAAGGAGCTGAAGGTCGCGATCGTGTTCCCGTTCTTCGAGCGGCGCGCCGCGGGCGTGTACCACAATTCGGCGGGCGTTTACGATGCCGACGGCTCGCTGGCGGGAATCTATCGCAAGATGCACATCCCGCACGACCCGGGGTTCAACGAGAAGTATTACTTCACGCCGGGCGACATGGGCTTCCAGGCCATCGGCACGAAGGCCGGCAAGCTCGGCGTGCTGATTTGCTGGGACCAGTGGTTTCCGGAGGGCGCGCGCCTCACGGCGCTGCAGGGCGCGGACGTGCTGCTCTATCCCACGGCCATCGGCTGGGACGACGAAGAGTCGGGATCCGTTTCGGAGGACGAGGCGAAAGCGCTGGAAGAGCGGCACCTCGACGCGTGGGTGACCGCGCAGCGCGCGCACGCCATCGCCAACGGCCTCTTCGTCGCCGCGGCCAACCGCGTCGGTCGCGAGGGACATCTTCGCTTCTGGGGCAACTCCTTCATCGCCGGTCCCGGCGGCGAGATCATCGCCCGGATGGATTCGGAAACGGAAGGCGTGATCCTCGCCGACGTCGACCCCAAGCGCACGGAGACGGAGCGTCGCACCTGGCCCTTCCTGCGCGACCGCCGCGTGGACGCCTACGGGGGGATGACGGGACGCGGCACGTGACGGACCGCGCATTCTTCCTTCCGCCGGAATGGGCGCCGCAGCGCGCCGTGTGGTTCACCTGGCCCCAGAACGCCGACACCTGGACTCCCGTATGGGAGGACGCCCGCAAGGCTTATGAGACGGTGATCGGCCACGCCCTGCGCTTTCAGGACGTCGTGCTGACGGCCTCGACGCCGGAGCTTAAGGCCGAACTGGATTCGCGGCTCATGACGCTGCGTGGCGGCAAGCCGCATAAGTTGGAAATCGTCGTATGCCCCACGAACGACAGCTGGATCCGCGACTACGGCGGCCAGACGGTGCGCGGCACGAATCCGGATGGCAGCGCCCGCCCGGTGCTGTTGAGCTTCGGCTTCAACTCCTGGGGCGGCAAGTATCCGCCGTGGAATGCCGACAATGCCGTGCCCGACTTCATGGCGCGCCATCGCGGCTACGAGCGCGTCGACGTGCCGATGATCCTTGAAGGCGGTTCCATCGATGTGAACGGCGAGGGCCTCCTCCTCACCACCGAATCCTGCCTGCTCAATCCCAATCGCAACCCTTCGTACACGAAGCGGCAGATCGAGGAAACGCTTACGCAGGCCTTCGGGCTGCGCGAGGTCTTGTGGCTGGAATCGGGCATCGACGGGGACGACACCGACGGGCACATCGACGACCTCGCGCGCTTCACCGACGCGCGCACCGTGGTGTGCGCGGTCGAGTCGGACCCGGCCGACGAAAACTTCGACGTGCTGCGCCGCAATGCGGAGCGACTGCAGGAATACGCGGCGCGCCTGGACTTTCGCGTGATCGAAGTGCCCATGCCCGGGCGGCAAGTAAGGGCGGGCCTGCGCACGCCTGCGACCTACATGAACTTCCTGATCCTCAACGGCGCGGTGCTGCTGCCGGTCTTCGATGACCCGCGCGACGCCGCGACGATTGAGGTGTTCAAGGAATTGTTCCCGGGCCGGGAGATCGTTCCGGTCGACTGCAGGGCGTTGGTTTATGGGCAGGGGGCCATTCACTGCAGCAGCATGCAGGAAGCTAAAATCGAATGATGCCGGCACCCACCGACGCCTCCCCCGCTAACCTTCCGCGAAGATATCCAAACAACGGCTTACGGCGTCAACGTCCTTCACCCCCGGCGCGGTCTCGACCTTGCTGTTGAGGTCGACCGCGTAAGGTCGCGCCACGCGCGTCGCCTCCGCGAGATTCTCGGGGCCGATGCCGCCCGCGAGGAAGAACGGGACCGGGAAGTCCGCCGAACGAAGCTTCGTCCAGTCGAACACCGCCCCCGTGCCGCCGAATCCCTTGTCGGTCTTCGAGTCGATGAGGAACCATTTCGGTTGCTTGCCTGCGTGCTTGTCCCAGTCCGCCTTGAGCCCGCCCCAGTCCGCGATGCGGTCCTGCGGAATCGCCTTGATGACAGACAGGTCTATGTGATCGAGAAGGTCCCAGCCTTCGGAGCCGTGCAGCTGCGCGATGCGGATACCCGTGAGCGCGGCGATGCGCGCGATCTCCTCAGGCGAATGGTCGACGAAAACGCC
>DATAHJ010000193.1:0-8461 GCA_036263275.1 Fibrobacteria bacterium
CGCATGGGCGAGAATCGAGAAAAAAGCGGACTGATGCATGCGGACCCTTCCGGGAAGCGAAAACGGAAAACCCAACACTTCTCGTCACGCGACTTGCCGTGCGACGACCCTTAAAGTCGAAATTTACGGGGAAAAATCAAACCGAAGCGGCGCGCGCCGTGACGACCGTCACGGAATCAGCGCCGGGATCAGCGCCGGAATCAGGAAAGACGCGTGCGCAGGCCCTCGACGCGGGTGCCGAAGGCCGCGTCCGTCTCAAGCATCTGCTCGGCGCGCTTGATGCTGTGGATCACCGTGGAATAGTCGCGCCCGAAGGCGAGGCCGATGGTGTGCAGCGAGTTGTCGGTGAGCTGGCGCGCGAGGTACATGGCCGCATGGCGCGGCTCGGCGACGTTGCGGCGGCGCGTCTGCGAGGTGAGCTGCGCCGCCGGGATGCCGAACTCGGCCGCCGCCGCGTCGATGATGCCGCGCAGCGTGACCTTGCGGCCCCTGTTGCGCACCGTGTCGCCCAGGATCTGCTTGGCGATGTCCACCGTCAGCGGCGCGCCCGAGAAGCACGCAAATGCGGACAGCTTGATCAGCGTGCCTTCCAGCTCGCGGACGTTGGAAGTCACATGGCGCGCCACGTAGTCGAGCACTTCGCCGTCGACGCATGACTCCGCGTCGGCTTCCGCCTTCTTGCGCAGGATGGCGAGGCGCGTCTCGAGCGCCGGAGGCTGGAGGTCGGCCAGGAGGCCCGTGTCGAAGCGCGAGATCAGGCGCGACTGCAGGCCCTCGATCTGGGCGGGCGGGCGATCGGAGGTGATCACGATCTGCCGGTTGAACGACAGCAGGGCGCTGAAGATGTTGAAGAACTCGTCCTGCGTGCCGGGCTTGCCCGCGAGGAACTGGACGTCGTCGATGAGCAGGACGTCGGCGTCCTGGTAGGACTTGTAGAAGGCGCGCGAGTCCTTGTTCTTCTGAACGAAGGCGATGTACTCCCGGGTGAATTCCTCGGAGGTGCGATACACCACGCGGCGCGCGGTGTCGTGCTCCTTGCAGAAATGCGCGATGGCCTGCAGCAGGTGGGTCTTGCCCAGCCCGGCCCCGCCGTGCAGCACGAGGGGGTTGAACTTGTTGCGGCCCGGGGCCTCCGCGACGGCCATGCAGGCCGCGTGGGCCAGCTGGTTGCACTCGCCGATCACGAAATCGTCGAAGGTGTACCGGGCCTGCAGGGGAATGGCGGAATCGACGGCGGTGACGACGGAACGGGCCGGAATCGCCGCGCGCGGGGCCTCAAGGGTCTCCGATTCGGCAAGCTCGTCGCCCGCGGGGTGAAAGGAAGAGCCCTCGCCCATCCCTTCGGCCAGCGCGAAGCGAACGCGCGTCGACGAACCGCCCACCGAACGGGCGGCCTCTTCGATCACGGCGCGATAGTGGTGTTCCACGAACTCGAGCACGAAAGCGTTGGGCACCCCGACCACCCATTCGTCGCCCGCGACTTCCTGAAGGCGGAGGTGGGCGAACCAGGTGTTGTACGCCGTCTCGGGAATCCGGTCGCGCAAGTGCTCGAGCAAATCCGGCCACAAAGATGGGCTGGATTCGGACTGCTTGCGGGAGGAGGAAAGGGGGTTCATCGAGGAGAAATTTTTATGCCGAGGGGGATAAGTTAATTCCCATCCACGAAAGCTCGCCGGGAAATTTTGCCAGAAAGTTTTCAATGCCAATCCCCCGCCTCGCTTTCCCGAATCCTGCGCGCGTTTCGCCAAATCATCCGTTGTCGGGACAAATCTTCGCACAATTCACGCGCTATCCACAGCGGACGAACAGTTCATCCACCCGGTTTACCCCTCAAAAAAATTTCTTCCCCTCGTCTCAGAAAAAGCTTGACGCGCCGAGCCGAAGTGATGAACCGGATTGGAATGATTCCAATGTGAGAGATGAACGGGTTGGAGGTTGGTGAAGCTTCGCATCCGAACCATTCTCGTTGGTGGTTGGTAGCGAAACACAAATTCCGGCCACGAACCACCAACGACAAGGAATCATCTCGAAGGTTTCCTCCAACCACCAACGACGAAGAAAAGCTCACGAAGGTATCTTCCCCCTCCATGCCTTCCTCCCCCATCGTCGCCGTGATCGCCGGCCCCACGGCCTCGGGCAAGACCGCCCTGGCTTTGCGCTGGGCCGCCTCGCAGGGGCTCGAGATCATTTCCGCGGACTCCCGCCAGCTTTACGAGGGATTTTGCGTCGGCACCGGGTCACCGAACGAAGAAGAGATGGGAGGAATCCGCCACCATCTCGTGAATTGCGTTCCGCCTTCCGAGGCCTATTCGCCCAGGCGCTTCGCCCAAGAGGCCGGGAATGTGGTGGCCGCCAATCCGGGCAGGCGTTTTCTCGTGGTGGGCGGGACGGGATTGTACCTGAAGGAATGGATGCATCCCGGGTCGGAAGAAAGGGGCGAGACGCCCCGGGAGATCCGCGAGGCCGCCGCCGCGCGCATCGCCCAAAACGGGCTGGAGGCGATGCACGCCGAGATGCTGGAGAAAGACCCGGAAGCCATGCGCAAGGTGGACCCGAACGACGTCTATCGCATCACGAAGCGGCTGGAGAACTGGCTGCACACGGGTCGCTCCTACGCGGCCCCCAAGGCCGAGGAGCCGCTCAACCCGCTGTTCGAGGGCGTGCCCTTCCATTGGCTGAACCGCGAGCGCAAGGCCTTGCACGACCGCATCGCCGCGCGGGCCGCCGGGATGTTCGAGCGCGGCTGGGCGGAGGAAGTGCGCGCTCTCATGACCCGCTTCGACCCGATGCGCACGCCCGCCTTCAACGCCATCGGCTACCGCGAGATCGCCGCCGCGCTGGCGGCGGGCAAGCCCCCCGAAGCCGCGCTGCCAACCGTGGTCGCCCGCACGCGGCAATACGCCAAGAAGCAGGTGACTTTCTTCCGGCATCAGTTCCCCGGCGCCGTGGCGTGGGAACCCGAGGCGCTGGAGAAGGAACTGGGGCATTGACACCCCGCCTTCCCGGTCCTATATTCCCGTGTCCGTTTTCGGGAAAATCTTCCGAATTCAGGGTTTTTCGGATGGAACCAAGGTTTCCCTCGGGAACATTGGGTCTGTAGCTCAGTTGGTTAGAGCATCGCTCTGATAAGGCGGGGGTCGGAAGTTCAAGTCTTCCCAGGCCCACCATCCGGAACTTCGAGTGTTTGGCGCGCAGCGGGGTTTTAGCTCAGTTGGTAGAGCACCTGCTTTGCAAGCAGGGGGTCAGGAGTTCGAATCTCCTAAACTCCACGCCCCTTCTCCAAAACTCCCCAGCCGTATTTTCCCTTGAGCCTTCGGCGGTGTAACTTTCACCCCATGTCCGGCTCCCCCGCTCCCGAACCGCATCTCCTGCTGAGGCTCGTCACCGGTCGCGCGTTCCTGATCGCGCGCATGCTGCTGTTCGCGGCCACGCTCGCCTTCCTCGCGCTCAACCGCAACGTGTGGGCCACCGCCTTCCTGCTGGCGTCGCTGTTCGTGGGCACTTGGTGGCCGTTCCGCGAACGTCACGAGGACATCGAGAATCCCGCCGCGCTCTTCTGGCTCAAGCTCGGCGACAAGCTGCTGGTCAACCTGCTCTTCCTCGCGCTCTTCCTGCGCCTGTTCTGGACGGACGGGCGCGACGCGCCCGTGGTGCTCTGCACCGGCCTCGTGATCCTCACGCTGCGCAACGTGTTCTACCTCATCTTCTCGATCAGCCTGCTCAAGGAGCGGCGCAGCCTGCCGCTGCACCCGTTCTGGGGAAACGCCACCAACATCGCGCTCATCGTCGCGCTGGTGCTCTACTCGCTCGACACGCTGCGGCTTCCCTGGCTGGGCGAGGCCGTGCACCTCGCGCGCATCTCGATGGTGATCGGCATCCTGCTGATGCTCTCCACCGCCGTCGGATACCTCTACTTCTATTACCGCGACGAGGCGTCGCGCAAGCCGGTCTCGCTCGCCACGCAGGTCACGTTCAGCCGCATCCTGCTCGCGCCCGTGTTCGTGTGGGTGTTCTTCTACGACAACGACCTCGACTACCACAACAACCACCTGATCTTCAAGGTCATGGCGGCCCTCCTGGCCATCTTCTTCGTCGCGAGCGACGGCCTCGACGGCTACCTCGCGCGCAAGCGCGGCGAGGTCAGCCAGCTCGGCAAATACCTCGACCCCTACTCCGACAAGATCACCAACATGATCATCTTCCTGTGCTTCCTCGCCTCGGGGTACGCGCGCGTGTGGATGGTGGCCGTGATCTTCTTCCGCGAGTCGACCGTGGAGACGCTGCGTACCTTGGCCGCCGCATCGGGCGTGACCATCGACGCGCGGCGCAGCGGCAAGTGGAAGACCGCCCTGCAGGGAACGGCCGTCATCGCCATCCTGGTCCTCGAGATCGCCGACACGCTCATCCTGCGCTACGGGCATGGCGCTCCGTGGACGCGGGTGTGGGCGACCGTGTGGGACTACACGCCCTACACGCTCATGACCGCCGTGGCACTGATCACATTGCTCTCGGGCGTTGATTACTTCACCGGCAACCGCAAGGTGCTGGAGAGGTATTTCTAGGGGGCGGGTCCTTCGGGGACGCCGCTTCGAAGTTGTCGGTTGTCGCGAAGCTTCGAGAATTTTTCCTTGTCGTTGTCAGCGGTGACGCGGAGCCCTCGCTTTCCGACAACTGACAACCGACAACGACGAAGCATTGACTCCAAGGCGTTGTCGACAACCTCGAAGAAAAGCCTACGAAGAAACCTCCACCACCACATCCACGTTCATCTCCGAGCGCGCCTCGCCGCCGCGCGGGGTGAACGCTCCTTCGATGGGCGCGGCGGCGGCCGGATCGGCGGCGGCGGCCACGGGAATATGGTCCGGCCCCACGCCCTCGCGGCGGGTGGGGTCGAAGGAACGCCATCCGAGATCCGGCAACAGCGCCTCCGCCCAGGCATGCATGTGCTGGCGCTGCCCGGGCGCGGCGGGCAAGTAACCGCTGACGAAGCGGGCAGGAATGCCGCGGTGGCGGCACGCCGCGAGGAAGAGCGCGGCGAAGTCGCGGCACGCGCCCTGTCCCGCGAGCAAGGTTTCCTCGGGCTCGAGCGGCAGGCCCGTGGGGCGCGAAATGTGCCGGATCGAAGCGTTCATGCGTCCCGAGAGCGCGGCCAGGAAGGCCGCGGGGTCACCTTGCGCGCCGCCGGCATCCTCGCCGGCGGCGCGCAGGAAGTCGCGCAGGACCGGGGACAGGAAGCCGGCGGGAACGGGCGCGACCGCCGGGACGGCGATTCCCGGCGTGTCGCCGAGGACGAAGACGCCGTCCCTCGAGATCGCGCCTTCGCTCTCGGCCACCACGCGCAGCTCGTGGGTGTCGCCCTCGAACGAGGCCGACGTGACGGTGTTGCCCTCGGCGTCGCGCCATGCGGACATCTCCACCGGAAGCGGATACACCGAAAGCCGGAAGGTGTCGAGGCGGAGCCCGGCGCTTTCGCGCGGCTTCAGGCGGAACACGTGCGGCGCGAGCGCGACGGGCAGGTCGTACCGGTACCAGGACGCGTGCCGGATGCGGAAACGCATCGCGGCCTCACCCGGCCCGGGCGCGTCGCGCCTTGGCCGAAGCCTTGTTCGCGACCTTCTCGACAGCCTTGCCCGCGAAGGTCCCCGAACGACCGCTCGCCCGCGAAGAAATCCCCGCATCGCCCTTCCTGGCGTGTCCGTTCTTCTCGGCCTCGAACAATCCGTCGTACCACGCGGAAGAAAGCTGGTTGACGGAGTCGCGCAGGCGGCTTTGCCACCAGTCCGCGTTTTCCTGCATGTCATGCTTGGAGAAACGCTTCTCCACCATGCGGAAGGATCCGCGGCGGTACATGATGACGTCCACGGGGAAGTCGACGTCGGCGGCGCTGATGCGCGTGGAGTCGAACGCGAGGCTGCCGACCTTGAGGGCGAAGGGCAGGGAGTCGCCGTGCTTGAGCGTGCGGTCGAGCACGGGCTTGCCGTAGGCCGCCGCGCCGATGATCTGGTAGGGCGTGCCCTCGCCGATCTCGACCCAGTTGCCCTGCGGATACAGCATGTACAGCTTGTGCTCCTTGTCGCCGGATTGCTGCCCGCCCATCAGGACGTGGATGTTGAAATGCAGGCCGGCCTTCTCGAGGGCCTCGGCGTCCTCGTGCGCGACGCGGCGTATCTGCGCGGCGTAACAGTTGAGCACCTTGAACAGGCGGTCGAAGGTCTTCCCCTTTTTCTCCATGGCCTCGTCGAAGTACGCGAGCGACTTGTCGCGCACTGAGCGCAAGCCGGAAGTCATGATGAAGAAGGAGGACCTCGGGCCTTGGTAGACCTTGACCTTCTTGGCGGTGATGCATTCGCTTCCCGAGGTGATGCGGGTGTCGGCGATGCCGACGAGCCCTTCCTCGAGGTTGATGCCTAGGCAGAACGTGATGGCGGGCCTCCGGGGGTCTTATTGTTGTTGCGCTTCCGCCATGGCGGGAGCGTCGTGGGCGAAAAAGGTCTCGAACACGGCTTCGCTCGCGCGATTGACGCCGGTCTGCAGCTCGTCAAGGTACTCGTGCAGGCCGCGGGAGATGATGTCCTCGACGGTGGAATAGGCCAGGCCGGCGCGCAGGCGGCTGAGCCGCTTCTCCGCGCCGTTGCGGAAGGTGCCCATGGGCGTGCCCGAGATCGCGAGCAGCGCCTCCTCGGCGCGCAGCAGGCAGAACAGCACGGCGCGCGGGAACTCCCTGTCGAGCACGAGGAAGTCGACGACCTTCTCGGGCAGGATGCGGCCGTGGCGACGACGGAACATCTCGTGGCCGCTCACCGAGTGCAGGAGCGCGGTCCACAGCAGGTCGTCCACCACCGAGCCCACGTCGCCGGGGTCGGGCAACAGGATGAAGTACTTCACGTCCAGAATACGAGAGGTTTGGTCCGCGCGCTCCAGGTAACGACCGAGGCGCAGGAAGTTCCACACCTCGCCGCGCGAGAGAGTCGACTCGACGATGCCCTCGAAGAGATAGCTGGCCGAGCGCACCTCGCTGTAGAAGTCGTACGGCAGCTCGGCGGCGCGGCGGCGCGAATCGGGCGAGGCCAGCATGTGGTAGAGGCGGTTGAGGTGCTCCCAGGTCTCGATGGCCAGCACGCCGCGCACCTGGCGCGCGTTCTCGCGCGCCTTGGTGACGCACGAGAGGATGGAGTTGGGCGAAGTCTCGTCGAAGGTGAGGAAGTGGAGCACGGCGTCGCGCACGGCCGCGTCGGTCGTGCCCGGCCTATCGAGCGCGGCGCCGTAGCGCTCGGCGAAGAGCGCCTCGTCGCCCGCGGCCGCCACCAGCGGCCGCCACTGCGCCCCCACGCCGCCCTGCGCATCGAGCGCGACCTGAAGGCTCACGTCGACGCAACGCGCGACATTCTGCGCGCGCTCGATATAGCGCGCGATCCAGTAGGCGGATTCAGCGACTCTGGAAAGCATGATTTACACCTTCGGCGGCAAGACCCATGTGTCCTTGCTGCCTCCGCCCTGCGACGAGTTCACCACCAGCGACCCCTTCTTGAGCGCCACGCGCGTGAGCCCGCCGGGCATCACGTGGATGTCGCGGCCGAAGAGCACGAAGGGCCGCAGGTCGACGTGCCGCCCCTCGCAAGTCCCGTCGATCATCACCGGCGAGCGCGAGAGCGAGAGCGTGCGCTGCGCGATGAAGTTGCGGGGGTTGTCCTTGATGCGCTCGGCCCACTCGGCGAGCACGGCGGAGGAAGCGTGCGGCCCGATCAGCACGCCGTAGCCGCCCGAGTCGTTGGCGGTCTTGATCACCAGCTTTTCGATGTTCTCGAGCACGTACTTCTGCTGCTCGGGAATCCAGCACATCCACGTTTCCACGTTGGGGAGGAGGATCTCCTCGCCGAGGTAGTACTTCACGATCTGCGGCACGTAGGCGTAGATCACCTTGTCGTCGGCCACGCCCGTGCCGGGCGCGTTGGCGATGGCCACGCGGCCGGCGCGGTAGACGTCCATCAGGCCGGGAACGCCGAGCATGGAATCGGCCCGGAAGGCCTTGGGGTCGAGGAAGTCGTCGTCGATGCGGCGATAGAGCACGTCCACGCGCTTGAAACCGCGCGTGGTGCGCATGTACAGCCAGCCGTCGCGCACGGCGAGGTCGCTGCCGGTCACCAGCTCCACGCCCATCTGCTGCGCGAGGAACGAGTGCTCGAAGTAGGCCGAGTTGTGCACGCCGGGCGTGAGCACCGCCACCGTGGGCGCGCCGTCTCGCCCGGGTCCGGCGCCGGCCGCGCGCGGCCCCATGAACTGCAGCATGTCGAGCAATCGGCTGGGATAGTCCTCGACCGGGCGCGGGTTGATGGCGCCGAAGATCTGGGGGAAGGTGCGCTTCATCACCTGCCGGTTGCCGATCATGTACGACACGCCCGAGGGGCAGCGCAGGTTGTCCTCCAGCACGAAGAGCTTGCCGTCGCCGTCCTTGACGAGGTCG
>DATAHJ010000194.1:0-1677 GCA_036263275.1 Fibrobacteria bacterium
GGAGCGGTTCGCCCAGGCCCTGGCCGAGTACCGCCGCGTCCACTACCTGTATCCGAACAGCCCCAACGACTACAAGGCCATGTTCATGGTGGGCTTCATCCAGTCGGAGCACCTGCACCAGGATTCGGCCGCCGTGCGCTCGTTCGAGGCCATGCTGAAGAAGCACCCGAACAGCGACCTGTCGGACGACGCGGACTGGATGATCCGCAACATCCGCAGCGGCGGCAAGCTCATGCCGGCGCTGGAGGATGATTCGACCTCCACGCAGCAGCAGTCCACCGTCCCGGCGAAATAACCCTCTCCGGACCTTTTGAAAAAGGCCGGTTCCGCAAGGAATCGGCCTTTTTTGTTGGCCGGCTTTTGGGCTGGATTTCCTCTTTTTCTCGTTTGGCGGCCACCCGGCCGCCCATTCTCCCTCCGACAACGACGAAGAGAAATCCTCGAAGAAGGCAGTTCTCCACCAACGGCGAAGTATCACCCCCGGAAGTATTTTTACCCCCTCCATGCCGTCTCCAATCATCCAGGCGCTGTCGCCGCTCGCCATCCAGAAGATCGCCGCGGGCGAGGTGATCGAGCGCCCGGCCAATGTGGTCAAGGAATTGGTGGAGAACGCGCTCGACGCGGGCGCGACGCAGATCACCGTCACCCTCGAGGACGGCGGCAAGGAACTCGTCCGCGTGGCGGACGACGGCTGCGGCATGACGCGCGAGGACCTCGAGCGCTGCTGGCTGCCGCACACCACCAGCAAGATCCGCGATGCCGACGACCTCGACGGCGTCACGAGCTTCGGGTTCCGGGGCGAGGCGCTGGCCAGCATGGCCTCCGTGTCCGAGTTCACCGTGGAAACGCGTCACTGGGAAGAGGAAGTCGGCAACCGGTTGCGCGTGGTCGAATCCCGCCTCGAGGATTCGGGCGAAGCGGCGCGCGCCCGGGGCACCACCATGGGCGTCCGCAACCTCTTCCGCAACAACCCCGTGCGCCGCAAGTTCCTCGGCACCGCCAAGGCCGAGACCACCCGCGCGGCAACGCTGCTCACGCGCCTTTCGCTCGCGCATCCCGGCGTGTCCTTCCGGCTTCGCGAGGGCGAGCGCGAGATCCTGCACCTGCCCGGGGGCACGTTGCGTCGGCGGGCCGCCGACGTGCTCGGCGCGCACCTGCTCGACGACCTGGTCGAGGTGGACTGGGAAGGCGGAGGCATCCACGTGCAGGGGTACGCTTCGGAGCCGGCGCGTTTTTCGGGACGCTCCGGCCAGCAACACTTCTTCGTGAACCGCCGCCACGTCGCCAGCCCCTTGCTCTCACGCGCCCTCTCGCAGGCCTACGAGGCGCTCCCTCCCGGCCGTCATCCCGTGGCGGCGCTCTTCCTCACGATCCCGCCCGCGGAGATCGACGTCAACGTCCACCCGACCAAGCGCGAGATCCGCTTCCTCAACGAAGCGCGGGTCTTTTGGGCCTTGTCGCAAGCCCTGCGGGCGGCCCTGCGCGGCGCGATCGACGCGCCCGCGCTCGACTTCGCACCCGCGTCTCCGGCCGCCGCGTCAGGCATGGCCCAAACGGACACGGAACCCTCCTCTTTTTCCGCGATCGATCCTTCTCCCGAAGACGCCCCCATCGCGTTCCCTGTCTTCGGAAACGGCGCGGGCGAAAAGTTCGCCTCCGCGGCTTCGCGCCGCGAAC
>DATAHJ010000195.1:0-4091 GCA_036263275.1 Fibrobacteria bacterium
CGAGGGTTGCTTCAAGCTCCCGAAAACGCTGCGTCCATTCGGGGAGGAATCCCGGGCCCACGACGCCGCGGAAAGAAAGCCATCCCCGCCACAGCGGAGCGCCCATTTCCCCGGCGTAGTATGCGCCTTCGGGAAAGGGCAGGAAGGGGCCGCGATAATCGATGTTCCCGAAGTTTTCCTCGAGCGCCGAGACCAAGGAGGGCGCCCATTCGGAAGAAGGCGACAGCACGGCCAGTACGCGTTTGCACGCGGGATCGGGAGGAGTCACGGGCGAAACCACGCTGGAAAAGTAGGTCGACAAGGCCGTTTCAGGGGCCATGGCGGGGCCTGAAAGCCATGCGACCCCTTCCTCGCCCTTTGGTCACGGGCCCGAAATGAGTTTGGCGAAGTGGCGTTAATTCGTGCATTGATAGCGGGTTGCGCGGGAATGCGTCGCCGGCGCGAGAAGGCCCCCATGCGGAAAGCCCCTGTTCATCGGGTCGAAAACGTGGTCGCCATCCAAAAACTCCTCGCAGACATGAACGGGATGACTTACATTAATCGGGCCGCAAGGCCGGGATCGATTCCCGCCACAAACCAACAAAGGACTCCTTCATGGCAGACAAGAGCCTCACCCAGAGCGAGATCGTCACCCAGCTCTCCAACGCGACCGGCACCACCAAGGTGCAGACCCGCGACTTCTTCGAGAACCTCTCGAAGCTGGCCTACAAGAACGCGAAGAACGGCTTCACGATCCCCGGCATCGGCAAGCTCGTGCTGGTGAACCGCAAGGCGCGCATGGGCCGCAACCCGGCCACGGGCGCGACCATCAAGATCCCTGCGAAGAAGGTCGTGAAGTTCCGCGTGGCCAAGGCCGCGAAGGACGCGATCGGCGGCTCCAAGAAGAAGTAAGCGGTCGGGCGCTTCGCGCCCTTCCCTTCTTTCAAGAGAGACGGACCCCCGGGGTCCGTCTCTTTTTTTCGCCCGTTTTTTTCCGCCATGTTTTTTCCTTCACGGCGTGACGCCCGTCACGCCGTGCGTTGGCGAAGCGCCGCGAACCGCGTATCCTCCCGCGGATGACTTTGGCATCCGCCCGCATCGCAGCGAAAAAAGCCTGGGACACCGCGCGTGACCACGCGGCGATGCATCGCGGACTGCTTCTCGTGGCGCCCGTGTTCTGGGGCGCCTTCGCGGTGTTCCTGCACCCGGGCTATGCCTTCGCCGGTTTCATCATTCACGCCATCCTTTGCCTGCCGCGTAAGCGCGCGGGACAAGCCGCACTCTTTCTGGCTTTTCCCCTCACGGCGCTGTGGTTCGCCGTCCGAGAACCGTATCTCACGCTCCCGGAAACGCCATTTCATCGAGTCTACGTCGCGGAGGCCAAGGCAACGGAACGCGAGGGAGTCGTGGCGAGCCAACCCGCATCTTCTTCCATGGGATGGAGTTTCCTGGTCCGTGAAACGACCGGAAAGCGACTGACCTATCGCGCCTCCCTCGAATCCTCCGCGCCCCCGCGCCAAGGCGCGACGATCCGGCTGAGGGGAACCGCCGCTCCGGTGCCGCCGCCGCCAAACCCCGGTCAACTCGACATGCGGCGCGTGCTGCGGTCGCAAGGGGCGGCGGCGGCCCTGCGCGCCGACTCTTGGAAGGAGGTCCGGCCCCCACGCGCCTGGGCACGGATGCTGGCGGAGACGCGCACCGCGTTGCGGGCGAGTCTCGACAAAGCCATTCCCGCGGTCGCGCGGCCCTTGCCCGAGGCCGCGCTATTGAACGTGACGGATAACGTCCCCGAATCGACGCGGGACGCGTTCCTTCGCAGCGGCATGCAGCATGTGCTGGCGATCAGCGGCCAGCATATCGGCATCCTGATCGCCTTCCTGATGGCCTTCGCGCGCTGCGTGCGCCTGCCGCGCAAGGCGGCCTTCGCCATCGCGGGCATGATGACGGCCGTTTACATCCCCCTTGTCGGCGAACCCGTGAGCGTGGTGCGGTCGGGCATCACCTTCGCTTGCATCGTGCCCGCCGTCCTGCTGGAACGGCGGACTTCCGGCCTGCACGCTCTTTGCCTCACGGCCGCGATCGACCTGCTGTTCGACCCGCACAACATCCTGAACCTCGGCTTCCAGCTGTCGTACGCGGCGACGCTCGCCCTTGTGCTTGGGGCGGGCCCGTTGCAGCATGCGGCGACCCGGGCTTTGTCGCCGCTGGGCCTGCGCGACGCATGGCCGGTCTCCATCGTCCAGTTGACACTGCTCAGCACCCTCATCGCTCTCTTCACCTATCCCGTGCTGGCTTCGTCGACCCACGCCACCACGCCATGGGGCATTCTCGGCAACCTCGCCGCAGGGCCGATCGGGGCCGCGATGCTGGTGGGAGGGCTGTTCGTTTGGGCCTTTGATTTTCTGCTGCCGTGGCCCCTGGACGCAGCTTCGGAATGGGCAGGGGCGCTGACGGGCGCGTGCGCCCTGCTGCTGGAGGGATGCGTCTCCCTGCTGGCCCGGCTCCCCGGCGCGCTGCGGCCCGTCGCGGATGCTCCGGCCGCATGGCTCGCGGCGCTCTCCGCCGGATGCGGGATCACCGCCTTGCTGCTGCGGCGAGAGCGATTCCTCGCGGCCACGTTGTGCGCCGGCTTGTGCATCGCGGCGGAAACTATCCGGCCTCTCTTGGAACATCCCAAGTCCGGTGAGGCCCGCGTCACCTTCCTCGCCGTGGGCCACGGCGATGCCGCCGTGGTGGAGCTTCCCGGCGCGGCGATGCTGATCGACGCGGGGGACTCGCCGCGCATCGCGCGCAACGTGATCGCCCCGTTTTTGAGGTATCGCGGGATCGCACGCATCGACGTGGCGATGGTGACCCATCCCGATCTCGACCACTTCGGAGGCATGGCCGCGCTGACTTCGCTCGTTTCGGTTGGACGCTTCGTGGGCCCGCCCGCCTTGGGGGAATCTTCGGCTTCGTGGAACTGCCTGCAAAACACGGTGCGTTCCCGCGGGATTCCCTGGTTTGAAGGGCGTGCCGGACAACGCGTCTACGCAAATCCGACCGCCTCCCTCCGCTTGCTCGGCCCTGGCGTGGAGTTGGATGGCGCGGACAAAAACGACCGCTCGCTCGTCGCTTTGCTGCGCGTTCCCTCGGGCCGGGTGCTCTTCACGGGCGACATCGAACACGCAGGCCAGCGGGCCCTTGCCGCCTCCTGGCCGCTCTGGCGGGGGGCATGGCTCAAGGCGCCGCACCATGGCAGCGACCGCACCACGTTGCCTTGCTTCCCGGCGGCGGTTTCGGCGCCCCGCGTCGCGATCTCGTGCGGCGGGCGACGCGGATTTCCCGGTCCTCGGACAATGGAAGCGCTGGCCGAGGCCGGCTCCGCGATCGCCGTGACAAAACAGCGGGGAGCGATCACCTGGACGTTCGGCCGGCGCGGCGCCTTTGAAGCCCATCACCTCGCGCCGAACTAAATTTGAGGTCTCCTTCATGCACGATTTTTCCGAACTCTTTCCCGGAGCCGCGCCCGGGCGTCTCCGCCGCGTTTTCGAGCGCACCGAATTGCGGCGCACGCCCCTCGTGGGCATCGTGAAGGGTTACCATACCCTGCCCTTTTCCTTGGTCGGGCCGGATGATGCCCTCGAGGCGGATGGCGACGACACGGGCGACATCGATGCCTCCCGCCACGGAAGCGTTCTGCTCAAGGGCAAGATCTCCGTCAGCCCCCGGTTGATCGTACCCGTCTCGTCCGACGGGGAAAGCTTCGGGGACGCCTTCCCGGAGGAAGAACCCTACATGGACCGTGGGCTTAGGGCGCGCGTGTTCGCCTTCGCCGTGGGCAAGGGCCGGAATCTCCGCGTGCGCAACGAACACTTGTCGGTGGAGACCTTCGCGGATTCCGACGCGCTCCTGCTGGAGCGCGTCCTCGACGAAATGGGCCGCGCCGAAGTGATCGACCAGGCCGTGATCTGGTGTCCGGAGCCCCGTTTCTACCCCGTGAGCCTCGAGAAGTTCATCCTTTCGGTGTTGGGGAGGGAGTTCGAATAAATCCGCCCGAACGTTCGACGAACGTTCGAAAAACCCGAACGATTTTCGGGCGGAACGCCGGGCGGATTTCTCCCCTGCGCGGT
>DATAHJ010000196.1:0-1589 GCA_036263275.1 Fibrobacteria bacterium
GTGGATTTGGGACAGGCTCAAGCCCGCGCTTCCGGGGCTGACGAAGGTGACGTTGCACGAGACGTGCACCGCGCGCTGCGAGTACGCCGAGTAAGGGCTCAGCCCCTAAAAAATTCCTTCATCAGCGCGATCATCATCGCCGGATCGTCGGCGCCGCACATTTCGCGAGCGCTGTGCATCGACAGCATCGCATTGCCGGCGTCGGCGGCGGGGATCCCCAATTCCGCGGCCACCAACGGGCCCACGGTCGATCCGCACGCGAGGTCGGCGCGGTTCACGAAGTCCTGCATGGGCACGCCCGCGCGGCGCGCCCACTCGCGGAAGCGCGCGGCTGATGACGCATCCGTCGCGTAGCGCGCGTTGGCGTTGGACTTCAGCACCGGCCCCCGATTCGGCAACGGAAAATGCTCGCCGTCATGCCTCTCCGGATAGTTCGGGTGCAAGGCGTGCGCCATGTCGGCCGAGAGCAGGAATGATTGCGGAAGCAGCCGCAGCCAAGCCTCGCGGTCGAGGCCGAGCGCGAGCGTCGCGCGTTCGAGGATGCTTCCCAAGAAGGCAGAGCGGGCGCCATGGCCCGATACCGATCCCGCCTCTTCGTGGTCGAACAGCGCCATCACCTGCACCCCCGCCTGCGCGGGGGCAGGTCCGCCGCCTTCCGCCGGAGCCGCAAGGAACGCGGCCAGCGCGGCGTGGCACATGGCGAGATTGTCGAGCCTGCCGGAGTGGATGAACTCGCCACCGAGGCCGCCGTAGGTGGCGGGTTGCAGGTCGTAGAGGCACAGCTCGAAGGTCAGGTCGTTGAAGGGAACCCCGAGCGTTTTCTCGAGCCGCGCTTCCAGCGAATCACCGCCTTCTTGTCCCAGAATCGGGACGAGGTGCTTCTCCGCGTTTAGGATCAGTCCCTGCTCATTCACCGCGCGGTCGAGGTGGATGGCCAGCTGCGACATGCGCGCAGGCGCATCGTCGATGCGCACGAGGCGCGCATCAGGCGATCCCGGCGCGAAGGCGCGCCCCGCGATCCCAAGGTCGCGGTCGAGCCAGGAGTTGTGCAGGGCGCCGCCATAGACTTCAATGCCCCAGCGGCGGTAGCCGTGCGACGACGGCAGCGGACGCGGCTTGAGCCGCGGCCCCGGGCTGTCGGTATGGGCCGCGACGATGCGGAAGGGGAGGGGCTTGCGCACCGAGAAGGCGTCGGGCACGCGCACGGCGATCAGCGTGCCGCCGCGAATCACGAATGCCGCGCGGCCCGGACTGAGGGACCAAGGCTCATCCTCGCGACGGCGGAGCGCGCCGGCCGCCTCAAGCCTTCGCGCGGACTCATCGACGGCGTGCCAAGGCGTGGGGGAGGCGTTGAGGAACGAGATCAGGTCGTCGGCAGTGGGATTGCGCATGTCAGTTCCGGAGTCTCCAGTCCACCCCGAAACGGAAATTGACGCCGGGAGGATGCACCCCAGGCTCCGTCGCGTAGCGGTCGTGGTTGAGGTTCATCGCGCGGAAGTACAGCAGGAAGGTCTTGATCTCCATCTGCGCGGTGAAGTCGAGGTCGAGATACTGGTCGAGGCTCACCGGCCGGGAGGTGCCGTCGATAT
>DATAHJ010000197.1:0-6865 GCA_036263275.1 Fibrobacteria bacterium
GCTCGCCTGGGCCAAGGCGATGACGACGGTGGCGTGGGCCCGCGCCTGCGCGGCGCGCCTCGGCCGCCCGGTGATTCCCGTGTTCTGGGCGGCGGGCGACGACTCCGACCTCGCGGAGTCGAACGCCGCGGAGTTCCTGGAGCCCGACGCGCCCGCGCCCGGGGCGGCGATGGAATTCGCCGATCCCGAAGCCGCGGTTCCGATGAGCCTGCGCCTCCTCGAGGCGAAACCGCTGCGCGCGCTGTGGGAAAAGCTTCCCCCGTCGTGGGACGATCCCATGCGCGCGCGGGCGCGGGAGGCCTATGCTCCCGGCCGATCGCTCACCGAAGCTTTCGTGCGCCTGCTTCAGCCCTTCCTCGGTCCGGAGGGCGCGCTCTTCGTCGACGGGCTTTCCGCCGCGCGCAGGCCCGAGTCGCAGGCGCTGCTGCGCCGCATCGCAAGCGAAGGCGCGGCTTTCCAGGAAGCGCTGCTGCGCGGCACGGCGCGGCTGCGCGAGACGCTCTCGCTCGACGCGCAGGTGCCGGTGCGTCCCGGCGCGGTTCCCGTGTTCCTGTTCGAAGGCGGCGAGCGCAAGCGCCTGTTCTTCTCCGATTCCGGTCGGGTGTACGCGGCAGGCGCGGAAGACATGGATCTGCGCGCCGCGCTTGCCGAAAAGACGTTGCTGCACAGCGCGTTGAGCCGCCCGCTGGTGGTCGACACCCTGTTCCCATTGCTTGGCCATGTGCTCGGCCCCGCCGAGACCCGCTACTTCGCGCAGCTGGCCGACGTGTTTCCCGCCTTCGGCCGCTCGTTCCCGTTGCTGGCTCCGCGCGGGCAGGCGCTCGCCGTGCCCGAGTCGGGCTTGCGCGCGTTGGAAACGTTGGGTTTCACCGCCGCCGACCTGCTCGACCTGCGGCCCTCGCGCGTGCGCGAGAAGCTCACCGAAGAGGCGTGGGCGCGGCACCCGGCATCGACGGAGTTTCCCGACGCGGAATACCGCGCCTTTCGGGGAACGCTTTCCGGCTATCAAGAGCGTCGTTTCGCGGGTGGAAATTTCGAGGCCGCCCTGCGCCGCCTCGACCGTTCCTTTGGAAATTACCGGGAGCAGGCGCGACGCCGGGTTTTCGCGGAGGATGCGGCGGCGGGATTCCGCGCGTTGCAGCCGCTCTTGCGCTGGCTCGCGGGCGGGCAGCAGGATCGCCACCTGAACCTGCTCTCGCTCCGCGCGGCGCTGGGCGAAGCAGGCTTCGCCGCGCTGACGGAAAGGTTCCGCGCCGTGGGCGAGGAAAAAATCGGCGCGGCCACGGTCCTTGAGGCCGACATGCCCGGCTGGAAGGAGAAGAGCGCATGAACGCGAAACGCAAGGCATCCTCGAAGGATGCATCCGCCGACTTCATGATCGTGGCGGCGCATCCCGACGACGCCGAGATCTTCGCGGGCGGCACGGCGCTCAAGCTGCGCGCCCTCGGAAGCAGGGGCGTGCTGGTCGACGTGAGCGACGGCGGGGCGGGCACGCGCGGCTCCGCCGCCATTCGCGCCCGCGAGGCCGCCGCCGCCGCGAAGGCGATGGGGCTGTCGCGCGTTTGCCTCGGCGAGTCCGACGGCCGCGTGCGCGACACGCTGGAAGCGCAGTGGAAGCTGATCCGCGAGATCCGCCGCTTCCGTCCCAAGGTCGTCTTCACGCATCACTTCGCCGAGGAGCATCCCGACCACGGCGCGACCGCGCTGCTTGTGAAGCAGGCCGTGTTCCGCGCGGGACTGAAGAAGCTGGACTGCCCGGGAGAACCGTTCCGTCCCGGCCGGATCTTTCATGCGGTGAATTCGGCGACTTCGGTCGCGCCCTCGTTCTGCGTCGACATCACCTCGCACTGGGAAGCGAAGCTGAGCGTGCTGCGGTGCTACGAGAGCCAGTTCCACGGCGCGGGCGCGGGCAAGTACAAGGGAAAGACCGACCTTGCGACGCCGGCTTTCCTCGACGCGCTGGAGGTCCGCGCCCGCTTCTACGGGCAGCGCATCCGCCGCCGCTACGCGGAGGCCTTCTGGTGCGAGGAAATCGCGGAGGTGGCGGATCCGACGGCCTTGGGTCTCGAGCGCTTCCCTTGATTTTTCCGCCTCGCAAGGCGGCGACTGGTTTCAGGCCGGAATTCCGGACGAAGGAGAGACGAACATGACGAGGCCCATTGATCGACCCTTGAGGATCGGCGTCACCTGCCACCCCACCGTGGGCGGCAGCGGCATCCTCGCCTCGGAGCTGGGAAAGTTCCTCGCCCGGCGCGGTCACGCCGTGCACTTCGTCACCATGGGCGTGCCGTACCGCCTGCGCGACGATTTCCACGAGAACGTGTTCTTCCATTCGGTGGAAGTCGAGCGTTACCCGATGTTCGAGCATGCGCCCTACAACATGGCGCTGGCCGCCAAGATGCGCGACGTGGCCGAGGCGGAAGGCCTCGACCTGCTGCATGCGCATTACGCTGTCCCTCATGCCGTAAGCGCCTACCTGGCCTCGCAGATGCTGGCCTCGCGCGGCGGGCGGCCCCTGCCGGTCGTCACCACCTTGCACGGCACCGACATCACCCTGGTGGGGCAGGACAAGAGCTTCTACGAGCTGACGCGCTTCGCGATCGAGAGCAGCACGGCCGTCACGGCCGTCTCCGATTACCTGAAGCGCGAGACCGAGCGGGTCTTCGCGCCGCGTCGCGAGATCCGTCGCATCCACAACTTCATCGACGCGGGGCTCTTCCGCCGCTCCCCCGTGCATTCCCCGGCCCAAGGCCACTGCCGCCGCGGCATGTTCGCCGAGGGCGACCAGGTCGTGTTCATGCACCTCTCGAACTTTCGCCCGGTGAAGCGCGTCGAGGACGTCGTGCGCGTCTTCGCGCGCGTCGCGGAGTCGGAGGACGCGGTGCTGGTGATGATCGGCGAAGGGCCGACGCAGCGCTCCGCCCGTGCCCTCGCCGAGTCGCTCGGCGTGGCGAACCGCGTGCGCTTCCTCGGCAACCAGATGGACGTGCCCTCGCTGATGGGCTGCGGCGACGTCTTCCTGTTCCCCTCCGAGATGGAAAGCTTCGGCCTGGCTCCGCTGGAGGCGATGGCCTGCGAGGTGCCCGTCATCGCCTCCGATTCGGGCGGAATCCCCGAGGTGGTGGCGCACGGCGAGACGGGCTTTCTCGCGCCGGTGGGCGACGTGGCGCGCATGGCGGAATACGCCCTGCTGCTGGCGCGCGACCCGGGCCTGCGGAGCCGCATGGGGATCGCGGGCAGGAGGCGCGCGCTCGAGCTGTTCTCACCGGATGCGATGGTGGACCAGTACGAGGCGTTGTACCGCGAGGTGGCGGCCCCGTGAATCCTTGTGGGTCCGCGAAGGCGGGTCGAACAAGCGGGGACCGCGAAGAATACCCCTTGAGTCGTTACCGATAATAAGCCTTGAATCCGCTGTTCGGAAATTGCGCCGGGCAGCTTCCGCTCCCGCCGTAGGCGGCGAGCATCTTGTCGACGCGCTCCATCTTCAGCCACAGCCAGCCGTCCGAAAATCCGTAGCACCAGCCGCCGGTGACGCTTCCGGGATCCTTCCAAGTGGCGTTGTCGCGGTCGACGCGGATGTTTCCCGTGGGCCCCATGTGGCCGATGTACACGGTGCTGTCGGGGCCGAGCACGATGGGGAGCGGGGTGCCGTAATCGCCGTCCTTGGTGTTCGGGAACAGCCCGGTCCCGATGGTCGAATCGAGGAACCACTGGCCCGCCGGGGTGCCGGCCATGTCGCGCTCCACCGTCCCGCAGGTCGCGCCGGGAATGGGAATCCCCGACACGGTCCCGAGCAACGCGTAATAGGAATCCTTCACGCCTCCCTGGAAAAGGTCGTAGGGACAGAGGACATGCAGCAGGTTGCTGGGCGCGCTCTCGTAGCGCGCCTGGTTGGCGAAGTGGTTCGTGACGCTGTCACCGCGCAGGATGAAGTCGAAGGCGCCCGAATTCAGCCCCTTGATGTAGGCGCCGAAGGGCTCTCCCGCCGCGACCTTGACCTTGTGGCGCAACTGCAGGTAACCGCTCTTGTCCGTGATCGACGTGTCGAACATGGCGGACTTGATGGAATCCGAGACGTCCTTGACGTGATACAGCTCGATGTGGAGCCCGCAGCCCAGGTCGACCAGGAGGACCCAGTCGGGCGCGTACCCTTCGGCCACCGTCGGCGCGCCGGGCGGGATGTAGTGGCCGGCCGCGAAGATCTCCATGTCGGCCGGCGCGGTGAGCGTGAGGCGGTTGCCCGCCTGCTCGTCGCGCGGGAAGACGTAGGACCGCCCGATGATCTCGGTGTTGCCGCCGCCCACCTGCCCGATCGGCGTGACGACCTTGAGGAAGGCGGGATCGATCAGCGCATGGGTGAAGGTGACGGGATCGGCGACGCAGTCGCGCGGCGGCTTCGGAGGGCAGAGCGTGGAGTCGGTCGCGCAAGAGGGCGTGGGCGGGCAAAGCGTGGAATCGGTCGCGCAGGTCGGGCTCGGATCCGTGGGAGCGTGTCCGCCGCCTTTGCAGGAAGCGAGCAGCAGGGACGCGAGGAGCGTCGCGGCCAACGGCGTCCACATGGGCATCCTCGCCTTTTTTTTCCCGGGCATATCCGGCATGTTACCGATAATACGCTTTGTAGCCGCTGTCCGGAAAGTCCGCCGGGCAGGTTCCCGTCGCGCCGTAGGCGACGAGCATCTTGTCGGCGCGCTCCATCTTCAGCCATAGCCAGCCATCAAGCGTGGTGGGGGTGGAGTAGGATTGATAGCACCACTGGGTGGTGATGCTCTCGGGTCGCTTCCAGGTGGGATTGTCCCGGGCGAAGCGGATGTCGTTGGTGGGGCCGGTGTGCCCGATCATCACGGTGCTGTCGGGCCCTGTGATGATTTGCATGGGGTCGCCGTAAAAGCCGTCCTTTTGCAGCACGCCCGGCGCCACGACGAAGGCGGAATCGAAGAACCATTGGCCGACTGGAGTGCCGATCGAGTCGCGCTGCACGGTGCCGCAGCCCGCGCCGGGCACCGGGATGCCCGACACGCTGCCGAGCAGGCCGTAGTAGGCGGCCTTCTTCGCGGGCTCGAAGAGGTCGTAAGGGCAGACGACATGCAGGATGTTGCTGTTGCGCGCGACATAGCGCGCCTGGTTGGCGAAATGATTGGTGACGCTGTCGCTGCGCGCGATGAAATCCCACGCCACCGAGTTGAGCCCGGGGATGTACCACGCGAAGATCGATCCGGCCTTGACCTTCACGCGTTGGGGCAAGGGCTCCCAGGCGCTGCTGGAGTACACCGTGGTGTCGGCGACGGCCTTGAGCGAATCGAAGACGTCCTTGATGTGGTACATCTCCATCGTCACGCCGCAGCCGGCGTCGAGGTAGAGCGACCAGTCGGGAGTGTATCCCGTCTCAGGCGCGCCCATCGGCTTGTAGTGCTTCGCCGCGACGATCTCCATGTCGGCCGGGGCCCGGATGGGGAGCCGGGAGCCCTGCTGCCCGTCCTTGGCGAACACATACGAGCGGCCGACGAGCTCGGTGTTGTTGCCGCCGATGGACCCGATCTGAGCCACCACCTTCACCAGCGAAGGATCGATGACGTATTCGGTGAAGACCGTCGGCTCCGTGGCGCAGTCCCGGACATGGGGCGCGGGAGGAGGGCACAGGGTGGAGTCGGTCTCGCACGAGGGTTCGGGAACGCACAGGGTGGAGTCCGTCGCGCAGGTGGGGTCGGAATCTCCGGGACCCGAGGAGGAAGAGCGGCCGCAGGCCGCAAGGAAACCCATCAATGCGCCCGCCACGAGCAATAACAGGGTGGCGTTTCCACGGCGGGACAGCGCATTGGGAGTCATAAGGCCGTCAATATATGAGCGCGACCGGGTTCCCGGCGGAGGGATTCCCGTAAATTCAAAAATCGATAACGGAGGGCGGGCGAGGGAATCAGGCCAGCGCGGCGGCCACTGCCGTCGCCGTGACGCGCCGGTGGCTGGCGCTCCATGTCACCACCCCGTTTTTAATGACGAGCGCCTGCGGTGATTCATGGCGCACACCCGTGCGCGCCTCGATCCATTGGGAGGCGGGACGGGCGGACAACACATCCACGATGCGCGCGTCCAGTCCTGCCGGAGCTTCCGCCAGAAAAGCGCGCATCTCTTCGAGCGCCCTCTCCGAAAGGTCGCAGATCGGGCTGTGCTTGTAGAGCACGACCGCATGGTCGTGGGAGGCTTCGAGGATATCGGCGGCATCTTCCGGCGTCAGGACGGCCCTCAATGCCTTTATAGCCCCAGGGGCCGCGGTCACGCCAGCGTGCCCTTGGTCGACGGGATGCCCGCCACGCGGCGCGAGGGCGACACGGCCATCGAGAGGGCGCGGGCGAAGGCCTTGAAGAGCGCCTCCACGCAGTGATGCGAGTTCGTCCCGCGCAACAGGTCGAGATGCAGGTTCATGCGCGCGTTCTCGGCCACGCTCTGGAAGAAGTGCTCCACCAGCTCCGTGTCGAGGTTGCCCACGCGCGGCGCGGGGATGGCCGCGTTCCACTCGAAGGACATGCGGCCCGAGAGGTCGAGGCAGCAGCGGGCCAAGGCCTCATCCATGGTCACGTAGTAGAAGCCGTAGCGCTCGATGCCCGCCTTGTCGCCCAGCGCCTGCCGGAGCGCCTCGCCCAAGCAGATGGCGATGTCCTCGGCGCTGTGGTGCATGTCGATGTGCGTGTCGCCCTTGCAGGTCACCGTCAGGCCGATGCCCGAGTGCGCCCGGAACAGGTCGAGCATGTGGTCGAGGAATCCCGAGCCCGTGTCCACGGGGCCTTCGACGGGCCGGTCCAGGTCGAGGGTCAGGTCGATCCGGGTTTCCTTGGTCTGGCGTGAAATCGTGGCGTGGCGCATAATTGGTTTT
>DATAHJ010000198.1:0-1837 GCA_036263275.1 Fibrobacteria bacterium
GAAGGGCATCGTCCAGAAACACAAGCTGAACTTCGAGCAACTCAAGGGGGCCGTCATGCGCAACCGCAAATCGGGCGGGGAGAATCCCGGCGCTCATTCCGCCAATGCCGAGAACGAATACGACGTGCTGTCGAAGTACGGGCAGGAACTCGTCGCGCGCGCGCGCGAAGGCAAGCTCGACCCCGTGATCGGGCGCGAGGAGGAAATCCGCCGCGTCATCCGCATCCTGTCTCGCAAGACCAAGAACAATCCAGTGCTCGTGGGCGAGCCCGGCACCGGCAAGACCGCCATCGTCGAAGGCTTGGCGCAGCGCATCGTGCGGGGCGACGTGCCCGAGTCGCTCAAGGACAAGAAGATCTTCAGCCTCGACCTCGGCAGCCTGATCGCGGGCGCCAAGTACCGCGGCGAGTTCGAGGAGCGCCTCAAGGCCGTGCTCAAGGCGCTGGAGGAGGACGGGGGTAACACCCTCCTGTTCATCGACGAGATCCACACCCTGGTGGGCGCGGGCAAGGCCGAGGGCGCGATGGACGCGGGCAACCTGCTCAAGCCCAAGCTGGCGCGCGGCGAACTGCACTGCATCGGCGCGACAACGCTCAACGAGTACAAGCAGAACATCGAGAAGGACCCCGCGCTGGAGCGCCGCTTCCAGCCCGTGCCGGTCTCCGAGCCCACCCAGGAGGAGAGCGTCTCCATCCTGCGCGGCATCAAGGAACGCTTCGACCGCCACCACGGCGTGCGCATCCAGGACAACGCCATCGTGGCGGCCGTCAAGCTGTCCTCGCGGTATATCGCCGACCGCTTCCTGCCCGACAAGGCCATCGACCTCATGGACGAAGCCGCGGCGATGGTGAAGACCCAGCTCGACACCGTGCCCGAGGAGCTCGATTCGCTCTCGCGCAAGCTGCTGCAGTACCGCATCGAGGAGAAGGCCCTCAAGTCGGAGAAGGACGACAAGAGCCGCGAGCGCCTCGGCGCGCTGCGCAAGGAGATCGCGGACCTCGAGGGCCGCGAGGGGGGGCTGCGCCGCCAGTGGGAAGAGCGCGCCAGGTTCATCCAGGACGTGCGCGCCGCGCAAGCCAAGGTGGGCGAGGTGAAGGCGGAGATCGAGCGCGCCGAAAGCGCCTACGACCTCAACAAGGCTGCGGAACTGAAATACAAGACCTTGCGCGACGCGGAGAATAAACTCAAGGAGGCCGAGGAAGCGGCCGCGAAGAGCCGCGTGGGACAGAATGAATTCCATGAAGAAGTGACGGAGGACGAGATCGCCGAGGTGGTCTCGCGTTGGACGGGCATTCCCGTCACGCGCCTGCGCGCCGAGGAGAAGGACAAGCTCCTGAACCTTCCGTCTTTCCTTGGGAAGCGCGTGATCGGGCAAGAAGATGCCGTGCAGGCCGTGAGCGACGCGATTCTTCGCAATCGTTCGGGCCTCGGCCGCGAGAACCGGCCTATCGGCAGCTTCCTTTTCCTCGGCCCCACGGGCGTAGGCAAGACCGAGCTGACCAAGGCCGTGGCCGAGATGCTCTTCGACAGCGAGGAGCGCGTCATCCGCCTCGACATGAGCGAGTACATGGAGAAGCATGCCGTGAGCAAGCTCATCGGCGCGCCTCCGGGCTACGTGGGCTATGAGGAGGGCGGCCAGCTCACGGAAGCCGTGCGTCGTCATCCGTACTCCGTGCTCCTGCTCGACGAGGTCGAGAAGGCGCATCCGGATGCCTTCAATATCCTGTTGCAGGTTCTCGACGACGGCCGGCTGTCCGATTCGCAGGGCCGCACCGTGAGCTTCAAGAACACGCTCATCGTGATGACCTCGAACATCGGCTCGCAGCTCATTGCCGAG
>DATAHJ010000199.1:0-6604 GCA_036263275.1 Fibrobacteria bacterium
CCGTGGGCGAGATCGGCTACGACGAGATCACGAAGGCGGAGGACAAGGCCTTCCGCGCGCAACTGGAACTCGCGAAGGAAACGGGCCTCCCGGTCATGATCCATACGCCGCACCGCGACAAGAAGCGCGGCACGACGCTCAGCATGGACGTGGTCGTGGAGCACGGCATCGATCCGGGCATGGTGGTGATCGACCACAACAACGAGGAGACCTGCAAGGAAGTCCTCGACCGCGGCTTCTGGTGCGCGTTCACGATCTATCCCAAGACGAAGATGGGCAACCAGCGGATGGTCGACCTCATCAAGAAGTACGGGTCCGAGCGCGTCATCGTGGACAGCAGCGCCGACTGGGGCGTGAGCGATCCGCTCGCGGTGCCGAAGACCGCGAACCTCATGCTGGAGCAGGGCGTTTCGGCCGCGGACGTGGAGAAGGCCTGCTACGCCAACGCGCTGGCCATCTACGGCAAGAGCGGCCAGATGCGCGAGGACCATTGGCTCGATCCCGCCGCGGGCGACGACCGCCTGAAGCTCTTCGAGGGCAACAGCGTGTGGCGGGGCAACGCCGCGCCCGTCGACGACGACCGCCTGATCGTCTAGGGCGACTCGGCGGCTCGCCCTTTTTTAGGCCGGACGAATCTTGGTCTTCGAAGGCGCCTCCGCGAACCTTGCAGGCGTGTAACGCCGACGCTTTTTGTTCACGCTGAAATCCCCCTTGCGCTGGATTTTTTCCGGCGCGTCGTATAAATCAAATAAGGGGATGTATCCTTGTCGTTCGTCCGGCTCGTCCCATTATGGAGCGACGGACGACGAGGCTTTCTCCCACTCCGCGAAACCGGCGTCGCGGAAACGAAAGGGGAGAAGTTCATGAGCTTGGCGGGCCCCTTTCGGTTGGGAACCTGGCTGGGGGGCGGGGACGACCCTCCCGTGGCCGAGGCGCCCCTGCGCGCCGACCTGTTCGGGGTGGAGCAGCTGGCCCGGCATGCGCGCCAGCTCGCGGCCGACCATGAGGTGGTCACGCTTCGCAAGAACTCCGACGGGCTGCTCGCGCGCCTCGACGACAACGAGGAAGTGCTTCGGGCCTTTGTCCGCCTGACCCTCGCCCGGGAGGCCGGCGCCAGCCTCACCCCCGCGGCGGAGTGGCTGCTGGACAACTTCTACCTGCTCGAGGAGCAGGTCCAGCTGGCCCGACGGCACCTTCCTCGCGGCTACAGCCGCGAGCTTCCCTCGCTGGCAGGGGGACCTTCGGCGGGCCTTCCGCGCGTGTACGACATCGTGCTGGAGCTGATCACCCACCTCGACGGCCAGATCGACGTGGAGTCGCTGAAGGCCTCCATCTCCGGATACCAGACGCGCTCCTTTCTGAAGCTCGGCGAGCTTTGGGCGGTGCCCATCATGCTCCGGCTCGGGCTGATCGAGAACCTGCGCCGCATCACCACCCGCCTGGCGCGCGCGCGCTACGACCGGATGCAGGCGGTCCTGTGGATCGACCGCCTGCAGGCCATGGCCGACAAGAGCCCCTCGAGGCTGGTCATCGTGGTAGCCGACATGGCGAAGTCGGACCTTCCCCTTTCGAGTTCCTTCGTGGCCGAGTTCGCGCAGCGCCTTTCGCGCAAGAATCCCCTGCTCCACATGGCGCGCGGATGGCTGGAGCAGCGGCTCGTGGAGCACGGCCAGTCGATCGAGCAGCTCGTCCACCAGGAAAGCCAGAACCAGGCGGCCGACCAAGTGTCGGTGAGCCACAGCATCGGCAGCTTGCGCCTCCTCAGCGCCCTGGACTGGAAGGACTTCGTCGAGGAACTTAGCGAGGTCGAGCGTATCCTGCGCGAGGACCCGCCGGGCGTGTATGCCCGCATGGACTTCGCCACGCGGGATCGTTACCGGCACGCCGTGGAGGGCATCTCCCGGCACGGGCCGCGCTCCGAGACCGAAGTGGCGCGGATGGCCGTGGACAAGGCGTCCGCTTGCTTTTCCAGTTCCGCCGCCTGCGAGGGGTACCCAGAGGACCGGGCCGCGCACGTCGGGTTTTACCTGATCGACAAGGGCCTGCCCAGGCTGGAAAAGGCGGCGCGAGTGCGCCTGCCGTGGCGCGAGGCCCTAGAGCGCGCGGTGCGCCGCTACCCGTTGTCCTTCTATGCGGGCGGGATCACGTTCCTCACGGTGGCTTCCCTGCTCGCGTTTCTTTTTTGGGAAGGGCGGCTGGGGGCGGGCCGCGGCCTGCTTTTGTTCTTCGGCCTCCCCTTCGCGCTGGCCGCCAGCCAAACCGCCGTGGGCCTCATGAACCTGCTCTCGACCCTCTTGGTGCGGCCCGTCTTGCTGCCGCGGCTGGATTATGCCGCGGGAATTCCTCCGGAAAGCCGGACCATGGTGGTCGTCCCGGCCATGCTGACCAGCGACGAGGCGGTGGATGGCCTCGTCGAGAGGCTTGAGATTCATTACCTGGCCAACCGGGACGCGGGCCTTCACTTCGCCCTGCTGACCGACTTCCCCGACGCGCCCCACGAGGTCATGCCGGACGACGGGGCGCTGAGCGCGCGCGCGCGCGCGGCCATCGAGACCCTGAACGCCCGGTATTCCGGTCCCGACGGCGGCAGGTTTTTCCTGTTCCACCGGCCGCGCCGCTGGAATGCGGGTGAGGATCGCTGGATGGGCCACGAGCGCAAGCGCGGAAAGCTCATGGACTTCACCGGTCTGCTGCGCGGGAAGGGACGGGAATGCTTCTCCGAGATCGTCGGCGACATGTCCGTCCTCCCCGAGGTGCGGTACGTGATCACCTTGGACGCCGACACGCAGATTCCCCGCGACGCGGCGCGCCAGTTGGCCGGAACCATGGCTCATCCCTTGAACCGGCCCGTGTTCGACGCGGCGAAAGGGATCGTGCGGGAAGGTTACGGCGTCCTCCAGCCTCGCCTCGGAGTGAGCTTGCCGAGCGCCGGAGATTCGTGGTTCATCCGCCTGTTCGCCGGGGAGGCGGGGATCGATCCTTACACGCGCGCGGTTTCCGACGTCTACCAGGACGTGTTCGGGCAGGGCTCCTTCGTGGGCAAGGGCATCTATGACGTGGATGCCTTCGAGCGGGCCCTCACGGGACGCTTCCCCGAGAACACGGTCCTGAGCCACGACTTGCTGGAGGCCTGCCACGTGCGCTCGGCGCTCGTGAGCGACGTCGAGTTCTTCGAGGAGCATCCCTCGCGGTACAACGTGGACGTCGACCGTCGCCACCGCTGGATTCGCGGCGACTGGCAGGTCGCGCGATGGCTTTTGCGGCGGGTCCGAAGCGCGGGCGCGGGGAAGACATTGAATCCGCTTTCGGCCCTTTCCCGATGGAAGATCTTCGACAACCTCCGCCGCAGCCTCGTGCCATCGGCGCTCATGGTCCTGCTGGTCGCAGGGTGGGCGCGCCTTCCCGGCAGCGCATGGAACGCGACGCTGGGGGTACTCGCCCTGCTTGCACTCCCGGGATTTTCGGCGGCCCTCATCGATCTCCTGCGCAAGCCCGCCCACCTTCCGATGATCCTCCACCTCCGGGGAGCCGGTGAGGCGTACGCGCGCCAGTTCGGCCAGATTCTCCTGGGCCTCGCGTTCCTGCCTTACGACGCCTTCGTCAGCCTCGACGCGATCACGCGGACGCTCTTCCGGATGTTGGTCACGCGCCGGAAGCTCCTGGAGTGGAGGCCTTCCCGCGAGGCCGAACGCGCGATTCGCACGGACCTGCCGACGTTTTTCGGGACCATGTGGTTCGCTCCCGGCATGGCCTTGGCCTGCGGCCTCCTGCTGGCATGGAGGGAGCCGGCGAAGCTGTCGCAGGTGTTCGCGGTGCTCGCCATGTGGGCGGTCGCCCCTTGGGGAGCCTGGAGAATCAGTCGCCGCATCGATTCTCCCGTCCAGCCGGTATCGGGTGACCAGCTGGATTTTCTGCGGCGCGTCGCCCGCAGGACCTGGAGCTATTTCGAAACCTTCGTGACCGCGGCGGAAAACTGGCTGCCGCCCGACAATGTCCAGGAAAACCGCGAGGCCGCGATCGCGACGCGCACGTCCCCCACCAATATCGGAATGGCGCTGCTCTCGAGCCTAGCCGCGCGGGATCTGGGGTACCTGACGGGAGGGGATTTGGTCCGGCGCACGCGCGACACCTTCTCGACCTTGCAGCGCCTTGAGCGGTACCACGGGCATTTTTACAACTGGTACGACACGCGCACCCTTCAGCCCCTGTTGCCGCGATACGTTTCCAGCGTCGACAGCGGCAACCTGGCGGGGCACTTGCTCGTTCTCGGCGCCGGGCTTCGCGAGCTGCCCGGCGAAAAGATTTTCAGCCGTCAGGTCTTCGCCGGGTTGCGGGACACGGTGTCGATTCTGCGGGAGTTCGGGGATCCCATGGGAGAATGGGCGCGCCTCGAGGTGGAGCTCGCCCGCGCCGAGCGGGGGCAGGGGCTCGCGACGCTCCGCGCCGCGCATGGGTTGCTGGAACGCGTGCTCGCGCGCGCTTCCCATCGATCCACGGCGGTCGCCGTCGAAGCGGGATCCTCCGAAACGGGCGGGCGGGCGAGATGGGAGGAAGTCCTCGCGATGAACGCGCGCGCGCACCGCGACGAGTTGCTTCACCTGGCGCCTTGGCTCGCGCTTCCCCCGGATGCCGTGGAGGCCTGCCTCGCCCTCCTGGTCTTGAGGGAACCCAGTGGCGTGGGGTCGGACGCCGCCGCGCTGGGAGGAGCCTCGCTCGACCCCCTGCCCGTGCTCAAGGAGCTTCCCGAAATGGCCGGGAGGCTCCACGCCCTTGTCGGGGAGATTCTCGGCGAGCGGACGGGCGCGGCCATGGAGACCGAGGAATCCAGGCGATTGGCGAGGTTCGCGGATTGCCTGGATCAGGCCGCGGAGCGGGCGCGGGTCCGCCTCGATGAGCTGGAGATGCTGGCGCGCCAATGCGAGGAATTCGCCGTCATGGACTTCACCTTCCTCTTCGATCCGGCGCGCAACCTTTTTTCCATTGGCTTCAACGCCATGGACCGGCGCCGGGATGCGAGCTTTTACGACCTGCTGGCCTCGGAGGCCCGGCTTTGCAGCTATGTCGCCATCGCCCAAGGCCAAGTTCCTCAGGATCATTGGTTTTCGCTCGGCCGCCTGCTCGTGTCGCTCCGGAACGAACCCACCTTGGCTTCCTGGAGCGGTTCGATGTTCGAATACCTGATGCCGTCGCTGGTGATGCCGATGCACGACAACACCCTGCTGGACCAGACCTGCCGCACGGCGGTGCGCCGCCAGGAGGAATACGGAAACCTTCGGGGCGTTCCCTGGGGCATCTCGGAGTCCGGTTACAACCGCACCGACACGCACCTGAATTACCAGTACAAGGCCTTCGGGGTCCCCGGGCTGGGACTGAAGCGCGGATTGGCCGAGGACCTGGTGGTCGCGCCTTACGCCAGCATGATGGCGTTGATGGTGGTTCCCCGGGAAGCCTGCGAAAACCTTCAGCGCCTCGCGGCCGAGGGGCGCGAGGGGGCCTATGGTTTCTATGAGGCGGTGGACTACACGCCCTCCCGGCTGCCGCCCGACCAATCGAGCGTGACCATCGTCTCCTACATGGCCCACCATCAGGGGATGGGGCTTTTGAGCCTCCTGCATCTCCTGAAGGAACGGCCCATGCAGAGACGCTTTCTCGCCTGCCCCGCGCTCAAGGCGGCGGAGCTTCTGCTGCAGGAGAGGGTTCCGCGTGCCGCCGCCAGCGTGCTGCCGGACGAGTTCGAACGGGAAGGATTCCGCGCTGCGCCGCAGGAAAGGGAGAACACCCTGCGCGTCTTCACGGATCCCTCGCCGCGCAGCCCCAAGGTCCACCTGCTTTCCAACGGCCGCTACCACGTCGTGGTGAGCAGCGCGGGCGGCGGATACAGCCGTTGGCGCGACTTGGCGGTCACCCGCTGGCGCGAGGATGCCACCCGGGATTGCTGGGGATCGTTCATCTACCTCCGGGATTCCGCGAGCGGGGAGGCGTGGTCGGCCGCCCACCAGCCGACCCTCAGGACCACTCGGCATTACGAGGCGATCTTCACCCAGGGCCGCGCCGAGTTCCGTCACCGACACGCGGGCCTCGAGGTGCACACCGAGATCAGTGTTTCGCCCGAGGACGACGTGGAGATCCGCCGCGTGACGATCACGAACCGTTCGCGCTCGGCGCGGGCCGTCGAATTGACCAGCTACGCGGAGGTGGTGCTTGCGTCCTCCGCCTCGGACATGGCGCACCCGGCCTTCAGCAACCTTTTCGTGGGAACGGAATTCGACCGCGCCTCCTCCACCATCCTTTGCACCCGGCGCCCCCGCTCGCGCGACGAAAAGCCGCCGTGGCTGCTGCACACGATTTCCGGACAAGGCGGTGAACAGGGGGAGATCTCCTGCGAGACCGACCGTCTCCGCTTCGTGGGCCGCGGCGAAACCCCGGTGAGGCCGGCGGCCTTGCACCGGCCCGGTCCCCTTTCCAACACGGTCGGGCCGGTGCTCGACCCGGTGGTCTCGCTGCGGCGCGTCGTCAAGCTCGCGCCCCATGAAAAGGCGGTCGTCGTTTTCGTGCTGGGCGCGGCGGACGATCGCGGAGCGGCGCTGGAGCTTGCCGACAAATA
>DATAHJ010000200.1:0-3901 GCA_036263275.1 Fibrobacteria bacterium
CTCGCGGCGCTGCGCGTCGGTGAACTTCGCGAAGGCCGCCGTGGCTTTCTTCGACTTCGCCAGCGCGGCCTTGAGGTCCGCCGGGACGGGAAGATTCTTCTTCGGCCCCAGCGCCTTGGCGCGAGTGGGGGATTTGACGCCGGCCTCATCGAGGATGACGGCTTTCTTCACCCAAGCGACCAAAGTTTTGTCCGGCGGAAGGTCCTTCAAGGAAGTGAGGCGGCCAAGCTGCCCCATCCCGGCCCCGTCGCCTTGCTCGCCGGTGACACGGCTTCCATTCCAGAATCCGAACGCGACGTGGGCCTTGAATGCCGCCATGTTGCACAGCAGGCCGTTACGCACGAAGAAGGGCATGCCCCATTTGATGCTCTCTGTCGCTTCGGGGCAGGCCTTGTGCACCGTCGCGCGGAGATGATTCAGGATGGGCTTCGCGAAGTCGGCCGACTTCGCGATGTAGGCGTCGACACGGGGATCGTTCTTATTCATGCCCGCCTACTTGTCGCTCCACACTCCCAGCTCGTAGCCGTCCGGGTCGGTGAAGTGGAACCGGCGGCCACCGGGGAAGGCAAAAATCTCACGACGGATCTTGCCGCCGGCCTGCTCCACGAAGCGCTGCGTGTTCTCGAGGTCCATCGCGTACAGCACGATCAGCGGTCCGCCTGGAATGCGCGGGCCCCGCGTCGTGAAGCCGCCGCGCAGGCGGCCGTCGTTGAACTCGCAGTAGTCGGGCCCGTAGTCGGTGAAGGTCCAGCCGAAGGCCGAGCCGTAGAACTTTTTCGAGGCCGCGATGTCGGCGACGTTGAATTCGAAGTAATCGATGCGGGGATGGGACATGGGGCCTCCGGGTTTCGTCCTTGCAAAATACGCTGTGCGACCTACTTTTTCCCCCATGGAAAGCATCGAAAAACTGCGCGAGCGGGTCCTCAAGCTACGGGGGTATCTTTGACATCCCCAGCAAGGAAGAAGAACTCGCCCTTTTAGAGCGTCAGGCGTCCACCCAGGAATTCTGGAATGACGCGACCAAGGCCCAAAAAGTCCAGAAGCAGATCAAGGGGCTGAAGGACTGGATCGAAGGCTGGGCGTCGGTCCACCGCGAGGTGGAGGACGCTGCCGGATTGGCCGAGATGGCCGCCGAGGAAAAAGACGAGGCGATGCTCGCCGACATCGAAGCCTCCACCGCCGGCCTGCAGCAGCGCCTCACCGACATCGAGCTCAAGAAAATGCTGGGCGGCGAGGATGACGCGCGCCCGGCCATCTTGTCGATCACGTCCGGCGCGGGCGGCACCGAAAGCCAGGATTGGACCCGCATGCTGTACGAGATGTACACGCGCTGGATGACCAAGCGGGGGTTCAAGTACGAGGTGCTGGACGAACAAGAGGGCGAAGAGGCCGGTATCAAGGGCGTGACGCTCGAGGTGCACGGCGACTACGCCTACGGCTATCTCAAGGCCGAGAACGGCGTCCATCGCCTGGTGCGCATCTCCCCGTTCGACGCGAACGCGCGGCGCCACACATCCTTCTCATCGGTGCATGTCTATCCCGAGCTCGAGGATATCGAATTCGACATCGACGAGAAGGACATCAAGGTGGACACCTTCCGCGCCGGCGGCGCGGGCGGCCAGCACATCAACAAGACCGACTCGGCCGTGCGCATGACGCACATTCCCACCGGCATCGTGGTGGCCTGCCAGAACGAGCGCAGCCAGCACAAGAACCGGGCGAGCGCGCTCAAGCTGCTGACCTCGCGCGTCTACCAGCACATCAAGGAAGAAGAAGAAGCCAAGCGCGATTCGAAGAAGGCTTCCAAGCTCAAGATCGAGTGGGGCAGCCAGATCCGTTCGTACGTGCTGCAGCCTTACAAGCTTGTGAAGGATGTGCGCACCGACTTCGAAACCTCCGACGCCGACGGCGTGCTGAACGGCAATCTCGACGGGTTCATCAACGCCTACCTGTTGGCCTTGGACGAGGAGAAGCGGCAGGGGGGGTAACGGGGGATCCTTCGAAGTCTAGTCGCCCGTTCGGGATTCTTCCGTTGTCATTTCTTCTTGGGTTTGGGATTCTTCGGGATCGGTTCTGTCGGAGAGTTCGGGAGAACGCAAAATAGGCCGATCCTGTCATCCCGGCTCCAGCCTTCGCCGGGGGTGAGGTTTTTAACGCCTTGGTTCCCGAACCCAAACCATCCAGCGAAGGGTTCCCGACAGAATCCCGAACCGACGACAGGATGGCCTCCAGCGAAAACCCCCATTCCACCCCCGTTTTCTAGGTTTTCCGCCCAATCATGGAAACCAACGACCAGGTCGAGGCACGCCTCGAAACCCTGCGCCAATTGCGCGAAAAGGGCATCGAACCCTACCCCTACAAGTTCGCCCTCACCCACGACAGCGCGCAGCTGAAGGCGAACGAGGCCGCGCTGCTCGCATCGGGCGAGACGGTGGCCTACGCGGGCCGCCTTGTCCGCTACAACCTCAAGGGCAAGATCGCCTTCATCCACCTCAAGGACGGCTTCGGCCGCATGCAGGCGATGATCCAGAAGGACGGAGTGGGCGAGGACGGCTTCGAGCTGGTGAAGCTGCTCGACATCGGCGACTGGGTGGGCGTGAAGGGCCCCATGATCACGACCAAGACGGGCGAGTTCAGCGTGCAGGCCAAGGAAGTGACGCTGCTCTCGAAGGCCGTGCGTCCGCTGCCGATCCCGAAGGAAAAGACGGACGAGCAGGGCAACAAGGTCATCTTCGACGAGTTCAAGGACGTGGAGCTGCGCTATCGCCAGCGTTATGTCGACCTCGCCTTGAACGACAGCGTGCGCGAGACCTTCCTCAAGCGCACGCGCATCCTGCAGGCCATTCGCGAATATCTGATCGGTCGCGGTTATCTCGAGGTCGAGACCCCCGTGCTGCAGGCCATCTACGGCGGCGCGAACGCGCGTCCCTTCAACACGCACCACAACGCCCTGGACATCCCGCTCTACCTGCGCGTGTCGAACGAGCTGTATCTCAAGCGCCTCATCACCGGCGGCTTTCCCAAGGTGTTCGAGTTCGCGAAGAACTTCCGCAACGAAGGCATCGACCGGACGCACAATCCTGAGTTCACGCTGCTCGAGTTCTACGAGGCGTGGTCCGACTACAACGACATGATGGTCCACTTCGAGAACCTGTATGCCGCGGCCTGCACGGCCGCGAACGGCTCTCCGAAGTTCACCTTCCAGGGCAAGGAGTTCGACCTCACGCCGCCTTGGCCGCGCATGACCGTGAAGGAAGCCATCAAGAAGCATGGCGGCCTCGACGTGGATTCTTTGAGCGACGAGCAGCTCAAGGCCGAGTGCGCGAAGCACCATGTGGAGCTGAAGGGCAAGATGTGGCTGCGCGGGCTCGCGGTGAAGGGCTTGTTCGAGACGCTGTGCGAGCCGCACCTCGACGGCCCGGTGTTCATCACCGACCACCCGAAGGAAAGCACGCCGCTCTGCAAGGCGCACCGCGCCGACCCCACGTTGGTGGAGCAGTTCGAGCCCTATATCAACGGCTGGGAAGTGGGCAACGCCTACTCCGAGCTCAACGATCCCCTCGTGCAGCGGCAGCTCCTGGAAGACCAGGTCGAGCGCGGCCGCGGCGGCGAGGACGAGACCCATCCGCTGGACGAGGACTTTTTGCGCGCGCTGGAATACGGCATGCCGCCAACGGGCGGCGTGGGCATCGGCATCGACCGCATGGTCATGCTCCTGACCGACAGCCCGACCATCAAGGACGTGCTGCTGTTCCCGTTGATGAAGCCCGAATGAAAATTCGGGCTTGTAGGGGCGAATAGCCGCAAGCATGAGGCCGTTAGGCCGAATCATCATTCGCCCCTACGGGCGCCCGGCCGGGCGCATCAACGGGAACCTCGTAGATTCTGTGTTCCTACCGGA
>DATAHJ010000201.1:0-5375 GCA_036263275.1 Fibrobacteria bacterium
CTCCGCGTCCGTGATGTTGTGCTGTTTCTGGAAGTTCAGCACGTTTTTTTCCGCCGTCTCCAGGTCGACGCGAACGAGCCGCAGACGCTCACCCAGGAAGACGCGGAGGTCATGCTGCTTTTCGATTGTTTGTTGCTTGTAGGTTTCATCGAGCTGGCTGGCGATGAAGTTGGCCATGTCCGCGGCGCGCTTCGGATTTTTGTCCTTCACGCTGACGGAGATGGTTCCCACGTCCCTGTCGATGCTCACCGACAAGTTCTTGTCCACCTTCTTGAGGACGTCCTCGATGTAGTAGTGCTTCGACTTGTCAAATTTGTAAACGTGGAGCAGGTTGAATTCGTGCACCAGGTTCATCCGGATGGTCCGGCTTCCCAGGATGGCCAAGTAGGCATTCGTGAGATCCGAAGGGGCCGCCGAAAGCAATTTGCCGACTCCGCCGATCTTGCCTATGGGCGAACCTTTCAGGATCCGTCCAAAGCCGTTCTCGGAGCTGCCTTGGGGGGGCATCAACACGACGTTCGCTTCATATTGCGGGTCAACGACCAAGCTGTAGATAGCCGCCGCCAGCGCTCCGGCAAACGCGACTGCGAGGATGAACCGCTTGCGCCTTACCAGAATTTCAACAAGATCAAGCATGTTGACCCCGAGTTCGCGATTTTTGCTCATGGGCCGTCCATGGATTTGAAGGGCGATCTGCCGATGGAGGACCTGGGAAAATCCCCGGTCAAGGGGAGTAAGTTATTAAACCGGGGCCCTTGAAAACAGCCGAATGGGCCGGATATCGGGGCCTGTGGACGCGGTCGGGGATGGTGGTCGCCGGTTTGGGAGCGCCTTCCTGCCTGTCAGGGTCATGTTGCGCCAAGGCGGCGGTCCGTTGATTTTTATAATGGAAGGATTCGCCGGAAGGAAAGGTGGCAGTAAGGTGAAAAGCGTGATATCTGCAATCTTTCGACGAGTTTTTCCGGGAAGGTCGAACGCCGAATCCCGGGCCGACAAGCGGTTCGAGAGGGGGCGTGGAACCTATGGCGAACCCACGGTGATGCACTGGGGAGAGGATGCGACGCTTCGGGTCGGATCGTTCTGCTCCATATCCACCGGGGTGACGGTTTTCCTGGGCGGCAATCACCGCGTCGATTGGGTCACCACGTATCCGTTTCCGGTATTCCGGGAATCGGCGAAAAAAATTCAGGGTCACCCCTCCACCAAGGGCGACGTGACCATCGGCAACGACGTCTGGATCGGCGCCAACGCGACGATCATGTCCGGGGTGGCGATTGGAAACGGGGCGGTGATCGGCGCCCATGCGGTCGTCACGAAAAACGTCCCGGCGTACGGGATCGTCGCGGGGAATCCCGCGAGGCTGCTCCGCAGGCGCTTTACGGACGCGGAGATCGAATCGCTGGAGCGCATCGCCTGGTGGAACTGGCCCGAAGATCGCATCGATCGGGCGATGCCGCTGCTGTTGTCCGGAAGGATTCCCGAGCTTCTTGCCTTCGCGGCCGGCGACGGGGCATCCGGCTGATGCAGGAAAGACCGATGGGGTTGTATTTTTCGCGGATGCATCGAAAGCCCTCTCGCAAATGAGCACGGCCCCCGGATACTATGCCCTTGCGCGGCCGGAGATATTGCCGTTTCTTCCTTCCGGGTATTCGAAGGTCCTCGAGATCGGCTGCGCGGAGGGGAACTTCCGCGGCGCCTATCCTCCGGAATGCGAGGTCTGGGGTTGCGAGGTGAACGAGGCCGCCGCCGCGAAGGCCGCCAACCGGCTTTCCAAGGTTCTCGTCGGCCGTTACGACGACGTGGCGGACAAAATCCCCGCGGGATCCTTCGACCTCATCGTTTGCAACGACGTGATCGAGCACATGGCGGACCACGACGGGTTCCTGGTTTCCGCCCGGGAAAAATTGCGGCCCGGAGGCTTCCTCACGGGCTCGATTCCAAATGTTCGTTACATCGAAAATATTTATGAGTTGCTCGTCCTCGGCGACTGGAAATACCGGGAAGCCGGGATCCTGGACCGGACCCACTTGCGTTTCTTCACTCGGAATAGTCTGGTGCGCACGCTTGAAGGCCATGGCTTCCGGATCGAGAAGCTCGAGGGGATCAATTCCGTTCCGGAGAGACGTTTCAGGATCGCGGCCGCGATCCTGAAGGCGGTAACGCTGGGTCGCTGGGCGGACATGCCCTACCTGCAGTTCGCGTTTCGGGCGCGAAAGGACGACTAGGGACTTCGGAACGGAAGAAAATGGAGCCGCTTACCGGAGTTGAACCGATGACCTACTCATTACGAATGAGTCGCTCTACCAACTGAGCTAAAGCGGCGAAAGAAGGGGCTGGAAAATTAGCCTCGCCCACCCGATTTGCCAACGCGCCCTCGAAAGACGCCGGGACCGCGAAGAATACCCCCCTCATCCCCCTGCTTTTAGGTAGTCCGACATGGCAAAGGGCTTGCCGAGGGCCTTTTTCACCGCGATTTTCCCGTACAGCGCGATTTCGCGCCAGCGTGGGATCCACGTCGCCACGAAGCGCGGGGAGAGCATGCGCCACCACGGGAGCATCTCGCTCTCGTAGAGGTTGAAGAGGAATTCCAGCAGCCAGTGGTACTTCGCGTCGGAGCGGCGCGACCGGAAGCGCACGCGCTTGCCGATGCCGAGGTGGAGGAAGAGGTTCAGGGCCATGCACTGGCGGAAGATCAGGGACGAGGTGCGGATCTGCAGCGGGTCGGTCGCGTCCGAGACGCCGGCGGGATCGACTTCGTTCGCGGTCTTCTTCCAGAGGTCGATCCGGAAGGCCTGCGGCCGCGCACCCTCGAGCACGTAGGTGACGGGGCGGCCGCGAAAGAGCCACCGCGCCGCCAGCGGGATCGCCGCGTTGAAGGCGGCGAAGTATTTCCGCACCAGCGCTTCCGGCACCGCCGTGCGCGCTTCCAGCGCGTAGAACTTCTCCAGCACCGGCGTCTTCTCGTCGCGATAGGCGGCGAGCAGGCGCTCGCGGTCGCGGAACCACGGCGCGTCGGCGATGGAGAAGCCCGCTTCCGAGTCCCACGAATCCCCGGAGACCATGACCTTCAGCTCGGGCGAGCGCAGCCCGCGTTCGCGGAACACTTGTTCCACGCGCTCGGGGGTGGTGACCGTTCCGTTCAACGCGAAGGTCTCGCGGTGCAGGAAGCAGTGGTTGCTGGCGAAGGGCACTGCATAGCGCGCGCCCGTGCGCACGGCGAAGTCGGCGAAGTCGGCCGCGTAGCGCGTGCCGTCGTCGGGCGACTCCCCGGGCGCGTCGGTGAAGTCGAAGCACAGGCGCGGGTTGGCTGAGCTATGGCTGCGGAACACGAAGTCGACCTTCGGATGGCGGCGCAGGATCTGGTCGAGCGGGCCGCCCATGAACTTGGCGTCGTTGGAGTTGAGCAGTGTGACGCCGTCGGCCTCCACCACCGCCGCGCTGTCGGTGAAGGGGTAGAATTGGTAGGAGGTCAGCGTGAAGCCCGGCGCCAGCTCGACGGTCTCGCCATGCCGCACCTCGCGCACGTTCTTGAAGCCCAGGTCGTTCAGGTCCTTCCGCATGCGGTGCGCGTTGCCGCGCGGCACGAGGATGGGCGTCTCCAAGGGGAACTTCTTGAGCGATGGCCCCTGGAAATGGTCCCAGTGGATGTGGGTCAGGTAGACGAAGTCGGGCCGCAGCGAGTCGACCAAGTCTTTGGCCGGCGGGGGATAGTTCCACCACGAACGCCAATACGTGCTGCCGATCAGCCACGGATCGAAGATCAGCGTCTTGCCCGCGGCGCGCACCTGCATGCCGGCATGCGAAAGGATCTGGAAATACATGGTTTTTCCGATGGAGTCGTGTTAAAATAGCCGTTTCGCCGCAGCCCGGCGAAGGCTACATTTCCCGGTCCCCGCGAGGAGAATCATGGCCGCCATCCAAGGTTTGCACGGTTTGCGTCCCGCCCCCGAAACGGCGGCCCGCCTGGTCACCCCCCCCTACGACGTCATCAAGGAAGGCTCCCCGCTGGAGTCCTTCCTTTCCAAGAATCCCGCGTCGTTCTTCCATGTCACGCTGGGCCCGAACCCGGCCGAGGCCTTGGCCCTGCTGCAGAAGCAGCGGGTGCTGATCCCCGACGAGGAGCCTTGCTTCTACGTGTACGAGCAGACCTGGAACGGCGGAGGGAGGTTGGGCTTCTTCGCGGCCGTGGAGGTTTCGGCATACTCCGAGGGCCATGTGATCCGGCACGAGAAGACCTTCGACGAGAAGGTGAAGGGGCGCCTGGCGGTGACGAAGGAGACCGGCTACACGCTGGAGCCCATCTTCCTGCTCACGCGCTCGGCCATCGGTTCCGTGCTCGGCAAGGTGCGCGACACCGGCAAGCCGCTCTACGAGTTCTCCAGCGACTTTCGTGAGCTCAACGACCTGCACGGCCTGCACACGCGCGTTTGGCGCGTGACGGAAGATTCTCCCGAAGGCCAGGCGCTGCGCGCCGCCGTCGCGGAGAATCCGTTATACATCGCCGACGGCCACCACCGCTACCACGCGGCGCTGCTCGGCGGGCAGACGCATGCGATGGCCTACATCGTCGAGGATGCGCGCATCCTCGCCTACAACCGCGTCATCAACGGCAAGGTGTCGTTCGCCGAAGCGAAGGCGAAGCTTGCGCTCGAGCCCGTCGCGGAGTTCGCGACGCCGGAGCATCACGCTTTTTGCCTTTACACGAAGGAAGGCGCGTTCACGCTCAAGGCGAAGGACGTGCCCGCCGACGTGGTGGGCCGCCTCGACTGCTCCATCCTCGAGCGCGAGCTGTACCCGCTCCTGGGCGTCGAACACTCGATGATCCTGAAGAAGGAATACTTCGACTACTATCCCGAGTGGGACCTCGCCACCATGAAGGCGCTGGTCGACGCGGGCGAGTACGACATCGCGGTGGCGCTGCATCCGGTCTCGCTCGGCGAGCTGATGGCCGTCGCCGACGCGGGCCTGAAGGACTCGAACGTGGTGATGCCCGAGAAATCCACTTTCTTCGCACCCAAGATCCTGTCGGGGATTATCCTCTACAAGCACGCCTACAAGGCGTAGCTTCCTCGCCGGGCTGCGGGCTACGCGACGCGGCATACCCGCATAGGCCGGGATGCAGGCGTCGGCTTTGGCCACCAGCGGCGCGACGCTGCGGCTATGCCCGTTTTTCGAAGAGAAAGATCGCGTTGCGAAACCGGGGCGTGAGGACGCGCAGGTGCTTCGCGATCCAGCGGTCCGCGCGGTCGGCGGCCCGCGTGATGACATTGTCGGGGCGCGGGAAAAACAGCGAGGAAACGATCCCCGCCGGTAGCGAGAGGTAATTGTTGGGGATCAGGCGGAAGCCGGGGAGGTTCCTCTCAAGCCAGCGCAAG
>DATAHJ010000202.1:0-6212 GCA_036263275.1 Fibrobacteria bacterium
TTCCCGCGGGCAGGGACGCTTCGGTGTCGTAGAGCGTGAACACGCGCTCGCCGGCGGCCAAGGCCGACTGGAGAGCCGTGACCTTGTCGGAGATCTCGCGCAGCGGGCGGAAGAACATGCCCGTGTACCACGAGAAAGCCACCAGCGTTCCCAAGGTGGTCTGCCCTCCGAAGAACAGCCAGGCGCCCGCCAGGTACAGGAGCACCAGCGAGATCTCGGTGAGGCCGTTCAGGGCCGGGAAGTAGTAGGCGTAGTAGCGCACGTTCTGGTGCCACGCGTCGCGGGTCTCGCTGTTGGCCACGTCGAGTCGGGCTTCCGTCTCCGGCGCGCGCCCGAAGATGCGCACCACGTTCACGCCCGCGAGGCTTTCCTGCATGCGGGCGTTCATCTCCGCCATGAGCCCGCGGATGCGCACGTTGCTCGCGCGCACCTTGCGGCGGAAGAGGGAGGTGGCATAGAGCATGCCCGGGAGCACGATCAAGGTGGCCAAGGCCAGCTTCCAGTCGAGCAGGAACATGAAGATGACCGCGTACGCGATCATGAGCAGCGCGCCGGAGAGCTCGACGAGACCTTCCGTGAACATGCCGTTGAGGCTGTCCACGTCGTTGCCCAGGCGCTGCATCAGCCGCCCCACGGGGGTGCGGTTGAAGAAGTCCATGTGGAAGCCGCGCAGCTTCCCGAAAAGCCGTACGCGCAGGGAGTGGATGACCTCAAGCCCCAGCCGCTGCGTCCACAGCGCGCGCAGGTACTCGAGCGCGCCGCCGGCGAGGGCCACCAATCCGAACACCGCGAGGTAGGGGAGGATGCCGCCCATGTCGCGGTGCTTGATGGGCCCGTCGATCATGCCGCGCAGGATGCGCGGCTGGAAGAGCGGAAGCAGTTCGGCGATGCCGAGCAGGCCGAGGGCGCCCAGCGCCAGCCACTTGTGCGGCGCGGCGAGGCTCAGGATGCGCACCCACAGCTTCCTATCGAGGAAGGAGGAGGTCTTGTCCTTGTGGAGGTAGTCGTTCGTGGCCACTATGCGCGCTCCAGGCTTTCCCGCAGGCGCTGCTTTTCCCATACGGCCGCGTAGGCGCCGCCGAGTCGCAGGAGCTCTTCGTGGGTGCCGCGCTCGGTGACGCGGCCGTTCTCGAGGTAAACGATCTCGTCGCAGTGCATCACGGCGGAGTAGCGGTGCGCCGCGATCACGAGGCAGCGTTCGCGGAAAAGCTGGCGCAGGTGCTCGAGAACGATTTCTTCCGTCTCGGCGTCGAGCGCGGAAAGCGTGTCGTCGAGGCAAAGCACGGGGGCAGGGGAGAGCAGCGCGCGGGCGAGCCCGACGCGCTGGCGCTGGCCGCCGCTGAGGTTGATGCCCTTTTCGCCGAGCAGCGTGTCGTAGCCGTTCGGGAATTGCGGCAGGTCGCGCGACAGGCCCGACCATTCGGCCGCGCGCGTGATGTCCGCCCGGCCTTCAGGATTGTTCGAGGCGGCTCCGAACAGGATGTTCTCGCGGATGGTGGTGGAGAACAGGAAGCCGTCCTGCGGCGCGTAGCTGAAGCGCGCGCGCCATGCCGCGTCCGGAACGGACTCGCGGGATTCGCCGTCTAGCAGCAAGGTTCCCGGCGCGTCGGGCGGATAGAGCCCGCAGAGTACGTGCAGCAGCGTCGTCTTGCCCGAACCCGTCGCGCCCACCACGCCCAGCGAGGCGCCGGGCTTGAGCGTGAAGGATACATTGTCGAGCGCCGGCGTTCCGGCATTGTAGGCGAACGTCAATCCGCGTGCTTCCAGCGACGAGAAGGGCAGGGTGGAGGAGGGCGGTTGATCGAGGGTGGAAGAGGAAATGCCGGGCGCGAGGCGGACCTGCGTGACGAACTCCGACTGCAGCTGCAGCAGGCGGTCGAGCGACACGTTCCCGCGCTGGATCATGCTCGCCACCCAGCCGAGGCCGATCAGCGGAAACTGCAGGCGCAGCAGGTAGATGATGGCCGCCGACAGCGTGCCGAGGCTGATTTCGCCCTGGATCACCATGCGCCCGCCGAGCCAGGCCGAAAGCACGATGCCGATCACGCCCAGCACACCGATGGCGGGCCACACGGCGGCGTTGAAGCGTGCGATGTGCAGTGACGAATCACGCAGGTCGCGCGAGGCGGCCTCGAACTTGCGCTCGAAGGGCGTGGCCCGGCCGAAACCCTTCACGACCTGAATGCCCGAGAGCGTGTCCTGCACGAACCCGTTCAGGGTGGCGAGGTCCTTCTGGATCTTCCCGAAGTGCGCATACATGCGCAACAGGAACCAGTTCGCCAGCGCGGGCATGATGAGCGCGGGAAGAAGCCCGGTCAGCAGCAGCTTGGGGTGCAGCATCCCCACGCAGGCCGCGGTGAAGATGAGCAGAAAGCCCATGCGAGCCAAATGCAGGACCACGGGCCCCACCATGTCGCGGATGCGGTCGAGGTCGTTGGTGGCGCGCGACATCAGGTCGCCCACGTCGTGCTTGTCGAAGAACGCCCGCGGCTGCACCATGAGCGCGCCGAAAATGTCGCGCCGCAGCGCATATTCGATGTCGCGCGAGGCGCGAATCACCCAAAGACGTTGGTAGAAGAGCAGGAAGCCCGAGGTCGCCGTGGCGGCGAGGATCACGCCCAGTGCCTTGAGCACGAGCGGCCAGCCGGAGCCGGAGTTCACGCCGTGCGCGCCCAGCCCGTCCAGGATGATCTTCACCATCCACGGGCTCACCTGGTCGAGGGCGGTGGAGACCACCACGAAGGCCCAACCCCACAGGATGAAGCCCTTGTGCTCGGCGAGGTAAGGCTTGAGAAGCGCCCAGCGCTCACCGAAGCGGAACTTGGAGGACGGCTTCGAGGTCTTGGAAGGGGGGCTTTTGGACAAGAAGGTTTCCTGCGAGAGGGGATCAGGCGGAACAGTGGAACAGAATAGCTCCGCCGATGCTCGTGGAAACAAATCTCTTAAACAAGTCGGCGTATGGAAAGTGACCACCCCATTTATGGGGTGGTCATCCCCGCGCAGGCCGGGATCCATTTTATCCTAAAGTCGTTTCAATTCCGTACCCGGAAACCCCACATCCTCCCAAAGCACAGGAGGTGTGGGGATCCGGGGGGAAATTCAGCGCGATCGCCTGGGTGCCAGCAGGTCTTCCGATTCGAACAAGTGCGGGTCCGCGCAGAGCTCCAGCACGTCATGGTGCAGTCCGAGGGCGATGCGCAGGTTGGCCAGGTCCTCGTCCCCGAGGCTTTCATTCCGGCGCGGACGGCCTCCCAGGAACGAAATTCCCGTGCCCGCCAGCGTGCGCGGAAAAAGTGGCTCTCTCATATCCTCCTCCTTTCCCTTGCTTGTAATGTACGGCATCGGAAGGCGTTCGGATGCGGCGGTGACACTTCGACACCGAATTCAATAACACCCGTACAAATGCCCGGACGACCGGGGGATGAGGGGCCGGCCCTTTGACGGCAGGACGCGTCTATCTACCTTTGCCGCCCACGTTGGGGTGTCGTCCAATGGTAGGACAGCAGATTCTGGTTCTGCTTATTGAGGTTCGAATCCTTGCACCCCAACCACTTTTTCCCCTGAAATTCCGGTAAAATCAGCGAATACGAATGCCATGACCTTTGTAAGTCATGGTTTTTTTGTGCCTTGCGGTGGCTATGTGAAGTCGTTTGGAGGGGATTGCGCTTCCCCAAAGCTCAATCTTTAAACCGTGGCGCTGGATTGTTCGCGTTCACGGGAGCTTCCGCGACCCGATGTGAAACCGAACGATGCAAGGGATTCCGACAGAATATCCCCCACTCTTTTTGAATCGTTTTATGTTCGCATAAGATATATTATGTAAAGTTATAAATAGCGAAAGCGGTCATTCAAGCGAATTTATGGGGTTTTCGCCTGCCGGCGATGTTCGTTTGGTTTTCGCTGTGGGCATGGGATCCCAGGGAACAAAATCCGGGTAAAGGGCGGCGTTCCTTGCGATTTCTACCCTGTGCTCGTCCCGTAGCCGATCCCGGAGCCCGCCATCTTTTCGTACGCCGAAACGCACTTCAAGTTCAGGCTCCCATGGTCGCCCTTGTACCGGCGGTGGCCGGAGATATTCCTCGACGCGCCGCACCAGCTGTTGCCGGGTAAGCCGCTGACTGTCTGGCTGCTGGCCAAGGATGCGGACCGGTTCCCTGTGCGGGTCCGGTCGGTGCGGTTCCGGCTGTGGGACACTTGGGGCCAGACAGTCAACCAGGCTTTCGAGCCTGAGGCCCGGTTCGAGGCCAACCTCCAACATTTGGCTTTCCCGCTGCCCGTGGACGGGTTCCGGGGCGAACTGCGGATCGACGGCGAGATTCACGTGGAAGACCGGCGGGGAAGACGTCGTATCATCCGGAATCACAACTACCCGGGCATCGCCCCGACCCCGCTGGAAGTCAACCTCCTCGATGCTCCCCTGCCCTACCCTTCGGGCTGGCGGGCCGGGGAGCTGCACTGCCACAGTGAGTTCACGTCGGACCATGTGGAGTTCGGCGCGCCGCTGGCGCTGATGCAGCAGGCCGCGGACGCCGTCGGGCTCGACTTCGTGCTTTGCACCGATCATTCGTACGACTTTCCCTTTTGGCGCGACGATTATCTCGAACCGCGCGACCCGGATGAAAACTTCGCGGAGTATCGCGCGCAGGCGGCCGCGCTGTGCGCCGCGAATCCGGCGCTGCCGACCATCGTCGCCGGCGAGGAAATCTCCTGCGGCAATGCCCTAGGCGAGAACGTGCATCTGTTGGCCTTCGGGCATCCGGAATTCATTCCCGGCAACGGCGACGGCGGCCGTCAGGGCTTACGGAACAGGCCGGACCTTTCCGTCGACGAAGTGCTGGAGCGCCTTGGGAACACGCCGTCGTTCGCGGCGCATCCGGCCGGGCACAAGGGGCGCATGGAGCAGATCGTGCTGCGCCGCGGCCCCTGGCGCGCGCCAGATGTGGTGCCCGGAAAGTCGGGACGCGCGGTGCGCGGCCTGCAGTTCTGGAACGGGACCTTGAATACGGAGTATGGAGAGGGCAAGGCACTCTGGGTGGAGCGATTGTTGCAAGGACAACGCCTCCTCCCCATCGGCGCCAACGACGCGCACGGGGATTTCAACCGGAACGTATGGGTCAAGGCGCCCTTGGTTGCGCTGCGACAGGGCCGCGATCATCTTTTCGGCCGCGTGCGCACGCTCGCGCCCGCCTCGGGAAAAGATGCGGAGTCGCTGAAGGCCGCATTCCAGGGGCCTGAGTGCGTCTGCACCGACGGGCCGTTCGCGGGCTTGTCGCTGGAGAATGGATCCCTGCGCATCGCGGCGGAGTCGACGCGCGACTTCGGCGCGCTGACGACGGTGACGGTGCTGGGCGCGGCGCGCGGCGAAGGCGCGGAGCGCGTGGCGGCGACCTGCGATATTTCTTCGGGCGGCGGCGAAGGCGCCTTGCGCATCGAGGAACGGATCCCTCTCCCCTTCGCGCGCGGTTACGTGCGGCTGGAAGTGGCGACGGCGCGGGGACGGCGCGCGCTCACCTCGGCGCTGTTCGTGGAGTGAATCTATCGCTGACAATGGAGTTGGTGGAGAAATCGTTGTTTTCGATGGATTTCGTTGGTGGTTGGTGGCAACGCGGGAAGGTGCTGCTACCAACCACCAACCCGGGTGCGAAAACCCCGAAGCTTCATCAACCACCAACTTCGAAGCTTGGTCTAGGGGGTCGCCCAATCGAATTCCCCCATTTCTAACTTCCCCGCCCCATGCCGCTACCTTCCGGGCTTCCGTCCTATGACTTTCGCCGCGAGCTGATTCCCAGCCGCGACCTGCCCAACTACCATCACCTGCGCATCGTCAAGGATGCGCAGGGTTTGCCCGCGCTCGCGGACCCTGACGCGCCCAAGCCGGTCCCCCTGGACCTGCCGGCGTTCTTTGGCAGCGAGGGGCAACAGAATGTCGGTCCCATCGAAATCGAGATCGGGTGCGGCAAGGGCACGTTCATGATGGGCTATTGCGGAAACCATCCCGAGCTCCCTTTCGTCGCCCTGGAGTGGGAGGCGGAATTCGCCTTCTACGCCGCGGAAAGGCTCTCGCGCCGCCCCGACCTGAAGCATGCGCGCGTGGTACTGGGGGATGCGGCGCCGTTCATGCGGGATTTTCTTCCGGAGAAATGCGCACAGGCCTTTCATGTGTACTTTCCCGATCCTTGGCCGAAAAAGCGACATCATAAACATCGCACCAT
>DATAHJ010000203.1:0-2552 GCA_036263275.1 Fibrobacteria bacterium
GCCAACGCGATCCTGATCAAGGTGAACCAGATCGGCTCGCTCACCGAGACCCTCGACACCATCCGCACTGCGAAGAAAGCAGGGTATTCCTCGATGATTTCGCACAGAAGCGGCGAGACCGAGGATGCGACCATCGCCGACCTCGCGGTGGCCGTCGGTGCGGGTCAGATCAAGACCGGGTCGCTCTCGCGCGGCGAGCGCACGGCCAAGTACAACCAGCTTCTGAGGATCGAGCAGGACCTCGGCAAGCGAGCGGTCTATCCGGGTCTCAAGGCGTTCGCATGACGTCTCGACGATGCGCATGCGGTCACGGGACGGAGGGCAGCGTGCACGAACGCACGGCCTCGCGTCCGTTTTTGTTGACTACCTTGTCACAGGGTCACTATAATTCGTTTCGCATGTACGAGAGTGCATGCTTGTTCGATGTTTCGCCTGCGAGGGTGATCGCGGACAACAGCTGAAGGAGGCAAACCAATGGCTGGAAGAAAGAAGGCAAAGAAAAAGGCTGGCAAGAAGGCTGGCAAGAAGAAGGCCACGAAGAAGAAGGCTGGCAAGAAGAAGGCCGGCAAGAAGGCTGGCAAGAAGAAGGCCACCAAGAAGAAGGCCGGCAAGAAGAGGAAGGCCAAGAAGGCTGCTGCACCTGCTGCCGCTGGTGCCGCCGCTCCGAAGCGCCGCGCGAAGCGCGGCAAGAAGTAAGGCCTGACCGAACCCGAGGGCCGCAAGGTCCTCATGTTCTGACCGGTTCGACTGATCGATTAACCAAACGGTACGAGCGCCCGGTTTCGTACCACCGCCAACCACCCTCGCAGGCGAACACCGAACCCTCCCGGGTTCGCAAGAAGCCCTCCGGAACCCCGGGGGGCTTTTTGCTGGTGCTTCGCCATGAGCTCCCTCACTTCCCGCGGAGCGGCAGCGTCGTTCTCATGGACTGGTCCGTTTCGTCGTCGCCGCATGCATACGCAGCGGCTCCGGGCTTTGCGCCCGCACGCAGCCGTTTTGCCAGAATGGCATTCCAGGCGGCGCCGCCTGCATGGCAATGGAAGGGTGGGTGGGGCCACGACAGCCCCGGATTGGGACGTCGAAAGTTGGACTATCCGCTTTGACACGGACTGGAACGCATTCTAGGTACCGCCCACTAACCCCTCCCGGAGGATCAGGAGACCCTATGGCAGACGTACCCACCAGCGCTCAGCAAGTTTTCGACATGATGCCCTCGCGTTTCAACGCGGCGGCTGCGTCCGGCGTGAACGCCACCTACCAGTTCGACCTCACCGGCGATAACGGCGGCACCTGGCAGGTCGCGGTTGCCAACGGCACCTGCAACGTCGCTCAGGGCACCCCGAACGACAAGCCCAACATCACCATCACGATGGCGGCCGGCGACTACCTCGACATGATCACCGGCAAGCTGAACCCGCAGATGGCGTTCATGGGCGGCAAGCTCAAGATCAAGGGCGACATGAGCCTCGCGCTCAAGATGCAGCAGATCTTCCCGAACGCGTAAGATCACTGGTCTTCCGGGCGTCAGCCCGGGTCACCGTCAAAAGAGGGAGCTTCGAAAGAGGCTCCCTCTTTTCGTTTGGGGAGAGCCTGCTGCCCCCGTTTGTTATGATCGGCGTCCGGCGATGCTCCTGACTCTCCTCTCCCTGCTGTTCTCGGGCATCGCGCAGGCGGCGGTTTCGCCGCCGCTGTCGTGGATATGGCTGCATCCGTTCTCGTGGGTGCCGGCCTTCGCGGTCTTCTCGCGCCTCGAAGGACGGCGCGCTCTGCTGGCCGGCTGGCTCGTGGGCCTGGCCGCCGAGATGGCCATCTACTGCTGGCTGCCCGGAACCATCGCGCGCTTCGGGGGCTTCCCGGTTCCCCTCGCGGTGCTCGTCTGGCTCCTGTTCGCGGCCGGCACCGGGTTCTACACGGCGATCTTCGCGTGGGGCTTCGCGCGCATCCGCCGGACGGCGGGGCCGTGGTGGCCGCTCGCCATCGCGGCCTGGTTCTGCGCGCTCGAGTTCCTCAACCCCCAGCTCTTCGGCTACCTGCAGGGCGTCGCGTGGTACCAGGTGCCGAGCCTCTTCCTCGTCGTCGCGACGACGGGCGTCAGCGGCGCGAGCTTCCTCGTCATCTTCGGCAACGCTCTCCTGCTGCAGGGCGTCGAGATCGAAGCGGGCAGGCGCGGCTTCGCGACGAGCGGCTGGCGCGTGCGCTTCGCCTTGTTCGCGGGCCTCGTCGCCGTGGCGGCGGCGCTCTCGCACGCGCGGCTCGCTGCCATCGCCGAGGCCGAAGCCGCCGCCACGCCGATTCGCATCGCGATCATCCAGCCGCGCCACACGATCCCGATGCGCGAGGCGATGGAGCGCCTCGAGCGCGACGTCTTTGCGAAAGACCTGGTCTCGCTGTCGCGCGAGGCCGTCGCCGCGACCCCCGCCCACATCGACGCCTTCGTATGGCCCGAAGGCTCGCTGCGCATGGAGCCGAGCCGCAAGAGCAACGAGGCCGTCCTCGACTTCGCACGCGAGGCCGGCGCCGAGATCTGGCTCGGCGCCAACCAGTGGGAGACC
>DATAHJ010000204.1:0-6611 GCA_036263275.1 Fibrobacteria bacterium
GCACCGCGCGGCCTACGGCGACCGCTTTTACCGCATGTGGGTCTACTACCTGACCATCTGCGCGGGCTCGTTCCGCGCCCGCAAGAACCAGCTCTGGCAAATCGTCGTCTCCAAGGGCGTGGTTCCGGGCGTCTACCAGGCCGTCCGGTAGCCGCATGAGTCCCGACGGAGGCCCGCGCGAGGGCTTCGAGGCCAAGAAAGCCGCCCTGCGGGAGCGCATCGCCGCCGCCGGCGGACGCTTCCACCTCCGCAAGCGCACCGCCTCCAACCTGTTCCGCTACGCCCCGCGCAAGCGCTCGGGCGTCCCCGTCGACCTCGGCGCCTTCCGCGAGGTGATCTCGCTCGACGCCGCGACGCGCACCCTCGACGTCGAAGGCTTGGCCACCTTCGAATCCATCGTCGACTACACGTTGCCGCGCGGCTTCGCGCCGCTCGTCACCCCGGAGCTCAAGCACATCACGCTGGGCGGGGCCAGCGTGGGCATCGGCATCGAGTCGAACTGCCACAAGCACGGCTTCGTGCACGACATGCTGCTTGAGGCCGAGGTGCTTTTGCCCGACGGTCGCATCGTTGTGGCCACGGCGGACAACGAATTCTCCGACCTGTTCCGCGCGCTGGGCAACTCCTACGGCACGCTGGGATACATCCTGCGGGCGAAGATCCGCCTCATGCCCGCGAAGCCGCTCGTCCGCCTGCGCACGACGGAATACGCCGACACGGCCGCCTTCCTCGACGCGACCCGCGTCGCGTCGGAAGACCCTTCCATCGACTTCGTCGAGACGCTGATGTACGCGGGCGAGAAGGGGGCGCTGCCGCGCCTTCTGCTGATCACTTCCCGCTACGAGGACGCCGCGACGCCCGGCCCCGTCCCGACGGACATCGTGCGCCGCCAGGTGTTCTACAAGCGCGCCTCGCTCCCTGGCGAAATGCGCCTCAAGGCGAAGGACTACCTGTTCCGCTACGACCCCGAGTGGTTCTGGAACATTCCCGAATCCCTCCCCTATCGGCTCCTTCGCCGCTTCGCTCCGCTTTCGATGCGGCACTCGGGCTTCTACAAGCGCTGGCTGCACTGGCAGGAGCGCATGGGCATCGAGCAGAAGGACGGCAAGGAACTCCTGATCCAGGATTGGGAAGTGCCGTGGGACAAGGCCCAGGAGTTGCTCGACTTCGCCTTGCGCGAAGTCGATCTCGACGGAAAGCCTTGGCTATCGATCGAGCTGCGCGTGGAGTCGTCCCCGACGTTTTACCCCATTCGGCCGGGCATCCTGTACTTCAACCTCGGCTGCTATTGCCGCGTGCGCAAGTCGGGCGCAGGCGACTTTCACGCGACGCGGCTGCTCGACCGGAAGTGCCTCGACCTCGGCGGCATCAAGATGCTTTACTCATCGAGCTTCATGGACGAGGCCGAATTCGACCGGGTCTACAACGGCCAGGCGCAGCGCGCGCTCAAGGCGAAGTACGACCCCGAGGGCCGGTTCCCGACGCTGTATCAGAAGTGCGTGCGAGGCCGGTAGGCCGAGCTCGCGTGTGCGTACGTTCGGGCTGACCGCCGGTCAGCCATAAATCAGCCGAGGTGCTCCGGCCTCAGCAGGTCCGCCACCGTCTTGACCGGAGCGAATTGCGAAAGCGGGATCTCGACGCAACGCGTGTTCCAGTCCGCCATCGCGCCGTTCCATAATCCCGGCCATTCGAGGGCCCGCAACGGACGTCCCTCGTGGGACTTGTCGGCGACGAAGCAGGCTGACGGATCGGTGAAATCCTCCAGCCGGAAAGCCTTGCCCCCCGCATCCCGCAGCGCGCAGGAGAGATCGACGGGATTGAAATGCGTGCCCGCGCGGAAGAGCGCGGCCTGCGCGGCGTCGGCAGGATCCACCTCGGCCGATTCCACGATGCGAACCTCGGCTCCGGACTTTCCGCGGATCCAGAACGGCCCGCCGCCGGGCTCGCCCGCGTTCTTCACCATGCCCACGACGCGCGCGGGCCGCGTCGGCGACGCCGCGGCCGCCCGCATCAGCAGGCCGCCCAATGCGCGGCGCAGCGCGCGGCCCTCTGTACGGACAACCTCGACGGGAATGTTGTCGATGTTCCGCACCCAGACGAAGTCCGCGCCTTGTTCGCGGGCGACGGCCTCCAGGTTACGCAAGAGGGATCCGTGGCCGCCGGGGCGCAATAGCAAGTTGCCGGCAGAGTCGCGGAAGGGATTTCCTTCCGCGTCAAGCGCGAGGGTCTGCGTGGCGGAATCCTGGAACGAGTGCGTGATCTCGGCGCGAGTGCCTTCGCCGCGCAGCATCGAGGTGACGCGGTCGCGCTCCTCGATGAAGTCGCGCTCGTGCTCGGGAGAGATCGTGAAATGCAGCCGCGTGACCGCACCGGGAGCCAAGGCGGCCGCCTCGCGCGCGTGCTCCTCGACCGGAGTGCGGTAGCCCGAATCGGAGGCATGGAAGGGCATCAGGGCCTTGGGCTTCCCCGCCCACGCATCGGGATCCTTCAGGAGTTCCGACACCGACGATTCGCCGAAGCGGGGATGCTCCGCCATCTCGCGGACCTTCGCGGGATCCGTCAGGCTCGCGGCCATGCGCGTGGCGGCCCCCGACGCCGGGATGAAGGAAACCCACCGGCCTTCGGCGCAGGCCTTCTGAAAGGCCGCGCCCAGCGCCTCAAACTCCTCAGGATCGAGCGCCTCGATGCCGTCGCCCAATGTGCAAGGTCGCAGGATCGCAGGGCGACTCATGCCGCCGCGCAAGAGGCGCAGTTGAATCTCGGCTGCCTCCGGAGAGATTCCGGCGGCGGCGAGCGCGCGAAGATCGGCGGGAGTCAAGGCCGCGGAGGACGACGTCACGCGTGCCCCCGAAGAACAGGCGACTCGACGGCGGAAGATTTTTCGGACGCGGCGAGCACTCGCGCGACGCTTCGGCGCGCGCGGCGGTCGCTCCAGGATTCACCGAAGGCCACGGCGAGGCGAAACAGGAAAAACCCGATCCGGACTCGCCGACGCGTCAGCTTGGAGGCAATCAACCCCAACACCGCGACAGCGGCGAAAGCGGGAATCTTGGATCCATGAGCCATAATGACAATGTCTAAAAATCGTGGGAGCCCGTGAAAGGTCGCCTCGCAAAGGTCCGGATAGCAAGAAGGGCGGGCCATCGCCGCCCTTCCTGAAACGCCCTGCGCCAGCGGCGCACGGACACTGGGTCCGCGTTAGCGGCCCGACCGCAGAAGCGATTTCAACGAAACCGCCAACTTCACGTTGTTCTGCCGTTGCGGGCCCGCCGCCGCGAACTTCTGCAGCAGATCATCCATGGTCGCCTTGGGCTTGGCCGGCTGCTTGCCGGGCTTTCCGGGGCCCTTGCCCTGCGGACGTCCCTTGCCGTCGGCTTGGGCTGCGCCTTGCGGCGCGCCCTTCTTCATGGAGAGCGAGATGCGCTTCTGCTCCATGTCGACGCCCAGCACGCGCACCTGCACCACCTGACCCGGCGCCACGACCTTCGAAGGATCCTGGACAAAGCGATCCGAGAGCTCCGAGACATGCACGAGGCCGTCCTGGTGGACACCGATGTCGACGAAGGCGCCGAAGGCCGTGACGTTGGTGACGACGCCTTCGAGCTGCATGCCCTCCTGCAGGTCCTTGAGGTCCTGCACCTTGGCGTTGAAGCGCGCGTAGGCGAAGGCCGAACGCGGATCGCGCGCCGGCTTCTCGAGCTCCACGGCGATGTCGGTCAGCGTGGGCAGGCCCACGTCGCCGGAGACATACTTGCCGAGGTCGAGCTTGCGCACCGCCTCCGCGTTGCCGACGACCTCGGCGAGCGGGATGCCGGCCTCTTCGCACATCTTCTTCACCAGCTCGTAGCGCTCCGGGTGCACGGCCGAGGCGTCGAGCGGGTTCTCGCCGCGCACGCGCAGGAAGCCCGCCGCCTGCTCGAAGGCCTTGGGGCCGAAGTGCGGAACTTTCACCAGTGCCGAACGGGAAGGGAACGGGCCGTTCGCGTCGCGGTACTCGACGATGGCCTTGGCCAGCGCCTTGTTCACGCCCGAGACCTGCGCGAGCAGGGGCTCGGAGGCCTGGTTCACGTCCACGCCCACGCGGTTCACGCAGGACTCCACCACCTGCTCCAGCTTCAGCTTGAGGCCGGACTGGCTCACGTCGTGCTGGTACTGGCCCACGCCGATCGACTTGGGCTCGATCTTCACGAGCTCCGCGAGCGGATCCTGCACGCGGCGCGCGATCGACGCCGCGCTGCGGATGGTCGCGTCGAGGTCGGGGAATTCCTTGCCCGCGACGGGCGACACCGAATACACCGAGGCGCCCGCCTCGGAGACGATCACCTTGATGGGCGGATTCTCCAGCTGCTTGAAGGCCTCGGCCACGAAGGCGTCGGTCTCGCGCGAGGCCGTGCCGTTGCCGATGGCGATGATCTCGACCTTGAAGGCCTCGATCATGCCGAGCAGGATGGTCGTGGAGGCCTCCACCTGCTTCTGCGGCTGGTGCGGATGGATGGTGCGATGCTCGAGCAGCTTGCCGGTGGCGTCCACCACCGCGAGCTTCACGCCCGTGCGAAAGCCGGGATCCACGCCCATCACCACCTTGCCGCCCGCCGGCGGGGCCAGCAGCACGTCGGAAAGGTTCCTCTGAAACACTTTAAAGGCCTCGGCTTCCGCGCGCTCGCGCAGGAGGAGGCGCACCTCCGTCTCCACGGCGGGCTTCAGCAGGCGCTCCCAAGCGTCGCGCGTCATCGCCTCCAGGTCGGAGCGGAACGGCGACGAGGGACGGATGACCCGCTCGCCCAGGATTCCCAGCACCTTCGCCTCGTCGACCTGCAGCTCGGTGCGCAGCACGTTTTCCTTCTCACCGCGGCGCATCGCCAGCACGCGATGCGAAGGCAGCGCCTTCGCCTTCTCCCTGAAGGAGTAATACATCTCGAACTTGGAGCGCTTGCCTTCCCAGTCCTTGCGGGCATGCGAGGCGAGCACGCCCTCCGCGAGGGCGAGTTCGCGCAGGCTGGCGCGCAGGTCCGGATCCTCGGAGAGCTCCTCGGCGAGGATGTCGAGCGCGCCCTTCACGGCCGCGGCCGCGTCGGCGACGCCCTTTTCGGCGTTCACGTACTCCGCCGCCAGCTGCTCGGGAGTCTTGTCGGTCGCGTCCTGCGCACCGAGCATGCGAGCCAGCGGCTCCAGTCCGGCTTCGCGCGCGGCCGTGGCGCGGGTGCGGCGCTTGGGCTTGTAAGGCAGGTAAAGATCCTCGAGGGCGGTGCGCGAGACCGCCGCCGCGATGCGGGCGTCGAGTTCGGGGGTCAGCTTGCCCTGCGCCTCGATGCTCTTGCGCACCGTGTCGCGGCGCTCCTCGAGCTCCTTGAAGTAGGCGAAGCGCTCCTCCACCAGGCGGATCTGGTTCTCGTCGAGGCCGCCGGTGGCTTCCTTGCGGTAGCGGGTGATGAAGGGCACCGTGGCGCCCTGCTCGAAGAGGGCCAGCGTGTTGCGGACGCCCTCCAAGGGGATCCTAGACTCGGCGGCGATGATTTCTGCGATGTTCGTGGCGGTTTTGACGGTCATGACGGACTCCGAAAGGCTTCGCCCTCCGGGTTCAGGCGGCGCCAAAGCGGCACCGGGAGGGGGCGGAGGGCAAAATTAGCTCCCTGAAACAGTCTTTGCCCGAAAAAAGGCTCTGAAATGACCGTACCGTGACAAACGGGCACCCCGTTCCGCATAGGTTTTGTTCATAACCCGCAGCCAAGGACCCCTGCCATGACGCACTCATCGATGGAAGCCTGGGAAGGCGCAACGCTCTACTACCAGTATATCAAGGATATCAACAAGTACCCGCTGCTGACCCGGGCCGAGGAGGTCGAACTCCTCCGGCGCGTCAAGGACGGCGACCCCCGGGCAATGAACCGCCTCGTCTGCTCGAACCTTAAGTTCGTGATCAACGTGGCGTTCATGTACAAGAACCAGGGCTTCTCCCTGCCCGAGCTGATCAACGAGGGCAACCTCGGCCTGATCGAGGCCGCCAAGCGCTTCGACATCGGCCGCAACCTCAAGTTCATCTCCTACGCCGTGTGGTGGATCCGCCAGTCGATCACCCGCGCCATCGCCGAGCGCGCCCGCCTGGTGCGCATCAGCGCCGAGAAGGAGCTCATCCTGCGCCGCTTCTCCAAGCACAACACCAGCATGCGCCAGACCGTCGGCGGCGGCATGGTGATGGACACGGAGGCGCTGGGCAAGAAGATGGGCTACACCGGCCGCCAGGTCGAGAAGATCATCGAAATGGGCCTTCGTCACTCTTCCCTCGACGATCCCATCGGAAACGAGGAAGGCACTTCCGTCCTCGACCTGATCGAGGACGCCGGCGCCGAGTCCCCGGACGCCGTCGTCCAGGAAGAGTCCCGCAAGCGCCAGGTTTCGGAGCTGCTCCTGCGCCTCCCCGACCAGGAAAAGACCGTTTTGAGCATGTACTTCGGCATCGGCCAGCACGACCCCCTCAATTTGGAGGAAATCGGCGAGGTGATCGGGTTGTCGAAGGAGCGGGTCCGCCAGATCAAGGAAAAGGGACTGGCCGCTTTGCGGGGCATGGAAGAGGCCCACGAACTCGCGATGTTGGGGTAGATTAATTCCAGATA
>DATAHJ010000205.1:0-1589 GCA_036263275.1 Fibrobacteria bacterium
GCGCGACTGCGAGCAGTAGCCGCAGTCCTCGGGGCAGATGCCGCTCTGGACGTTGAGGAGGAAGTTGAGCTTGACCTTCTTGCCGAACTGCGCTTGGCGTACCTTGAAGGCACCCTGCATCAGGGTGAGGATGTCATCCGCGGGCCACGCCAGCACGGCGAGGGCTTCTTCGCGGGTCAATTCCTCCCCGGCGAGGCTCTTTTCGGCCAGTTCTTCGGCAAGCAGGGCGGACGAGGCGACGGAAGTTGCGGAAACGGACATGAAATCCTCCAAATCGGGAGGAAATATAGGACAACCAACGCCCTCCTCCCTCCCCCCATCCGTGCACGGATATGGCTAAATTTCCCCCATTCGGTCCCCGAGAATGGCCGAAAACAAGGAAAAATCGCATGTCCAAGCCCTCGAAGTCGCCCGAACACCCCCTGTTCCGCGCAGTCACCCCCGACGTCAACTTCCCCGCCCTCGAGGAACGCATCCTCGGGCTGTGGAACCGGGACGACGCCTTCCGCCAAAGCGTCGAGCGCCGCTCGCCCGAAAAAAGCTTCGCCTTCTTCGACGGGCCGCCGTTCGCCACGGGCCTCCCGCACTACGGCCACCTGCTCGCCGGCACCATCAAGGACATCGTCCCGCGCTACTGGACCATGCGCGGTTATAGGGTGGAGAGAAGGTTCGGTTGGGACTGTCACGGTTTGCCCATCGAGAACCTGATCCAGGACGAGCTCAAGCTCCACACCGTCAAGGACATCCGCGACCATGGCGTGGGCGCCTTCAACGAGGCCTGCCGCGCGGGCGTGCTGAAGTACACCAAGGAGTGGCGCCGCACGGTGTCGCGCATGGGCCGCTGGGTCGACTTCGACAACGAATACAAGACCATGGACGCGGACTTCATGGAGTCGGTGTGGTGGGTGTTCCAGCGCTGCTTCGACCTCGGCCTCATCTACCAAGGCTGGCGCATCCAGCCGTACAGCCCCGCGCTGGCGACCTCGCTCAGCAACTTCGAGGTGAACCAGAATTACAAGATGCGGCAGGATCCTTCCGTGACGCTCGCGTTCGCGCTCGAGGGTTCCGACGAACAGTTCCTCGTGTGGACCACCACGCCGTGGACGCTGCCCAGCAACATGGCCATCGCCGTGAAGCCCGACCTCGACTACGCCCTCGTGGAACGCAAGGAGGGGGGCGGGAAGTTTTGGGTCGCGGACTCTCGTCGCGGGACGTATTTCGGCGAAGCGGATGTGGTGCTGCGCACCGTGAAGGGCGCCGAACTCGCGGGGCGTCGCTACAAGCCGCTCTTCGAGTACGCGCCGTACATGAGCGAGAACCAGTACACCATCCTCGCCGCCGACTTCGTCAGCGACGCCGACGGCACGGGCGCGGTCCACATCGCACCCTCGTTCGGCGAGGAGGACTTTCAGCTGGGCAAGGCCGAGGGCCTCGGCCTGTGGGATCCGCTCGACGCCGACGGCCGCTTCACCGACCTCGTGCCGGAGTGGAAGGGCGTCGGGGCCAAGGACGCCGACAAGGACATCCTGCGCAAGCTCAAGGCCGACGGACGGCTTTACCGCCACGAGACGCTGGAGCACAGCTATCCG
>DATAHJ010000206.1:0-2601 GCA_036263275.1 Fibrobacteria bacterium
TACCGCCTGGCGGCGCGCCTGGGGCCGGCCTTCCTGATCGAGAACGACGGCATCAACAGCATGCAGGTGATCAAGAGCGGAAACCATCCCTACTGGACGCAGGCCCGCCTTCCCCAGGCCTTCGCCTTCCAGCCCGACATCGTCACCGTCAAGCTGGGAACCAACGACTCCAAGCCCATCAACTGGGACGACAGCGTCAGCTTCGTGAAGGACTACACGGCCTTCGTCGACACGCTGAAGGGAATGGCCTCGCACCCGCAGGTCTGGTCGCTGTTGCCGGTATGGTGCGGGCAGACGGAGATCTGGCCTCCCGTCTGGACCGACACCTCCACCCACTATGAAACCTGGATCCTGGGCTCCATCATTCCCAAGATCCAGCAGGTGGCCGCGGCCGAGAGCCTGAACGTCATCGACCTCCATACCCCGATGCTCAACAAGACGTCCCTTTATATCTCGGACAAGCTTCATCCCAACAACGCGGGCGCCGACACCATCGCCGCCGTCATCTACCGCACCTTCCTCTCCAAGGTCAAGCGCGTGGCGAACGTCGGCAACGGCATCACCTCCTACGTGGGAACCGTGTCGGGCGCGGGCGCGATCGACGCGCACCCCATCAAGCTCAACATGCTCCTCGGGCGCGGGTACTACGTGCGCAACCTCGGGGTGACGGGAACTTCCGTCATGCGCCCCGACACCGGCGCGCCGACCCTCTCGTCCTACTGGTCGCAGAAGCTGAAGCTCGACTCGCTGTTCGCCTACAAGCCCCACCTCGTGATCCTCAACTTCGGCACCGACGAGTCCCGGCCCAAGATCTGGAACACCGCCAAGTTCATCGCCGCCTACGGCGCGATGATCGACACGATCCGGACCATCGTGCCCCAGCCCGAGATCCGCATCGCCAGGCCGACTCCGGTGTTCCAGGTCGGCGGACAGTGGCCCGCCAGCCTTCCCGGCGGCTCCACCGACAACGGCGTGAACGGCAACACGATCAACGATTCCGTCCTGCCGGCCCTCGCGGCGATCGCCCAGGCGAAGGGCGTGAAGATCATCGACCTCAACACGCCCTTCCAGGCCCTTCAGAGTACCCAGGCCGACGGACTTTATCCGAACGCCGCGGGACAGGACACCATCGCCCACATCGAGTTCCGCTCGATCACGACGGACACGGGAAGCGGCGTGGGCCTGAACCCGAAGATCTGGGCGCGGCATGCAGCCGCCGCCGCCTCGTCGCGCGCCATCCGGCTGACGCCTGATCGCAACCCCGGATCGGAGCGGATGTATTCTCCCGCAGGCCGTGCCGCGGGGGCCGGAGAACCCGTCGCCGCCGGCGTGTACTTCACCAAGCCCGTGAAGGCCAAGGCGTCGGAAAAGACCGAAAAGAAGGTCGAAGAAAAGAAGTAGCCGATCGTCGAAAGTCCGGCGTCAATAGGTCCCGATTGTGGACTTATTGATGTCGAATTCGTGCCAAATTGCGATTTCGGGCAACAAAGAAACGTCCAGAAATTGATTGTATCTTCGCCGCATGATGCCTGAACACCCTCGCTCGCGCCCGCTTCCCACAACCCTTCCGGCAGTCTTTCTGGCGGCCCTTCTGGCCGGGTGCGTCACGGTCGAAAAAGAGCCGGATCCCATTGTGGGAGCGAAGCGCATCTTCGCCTCCGCCCAGCAGGTGACCGGCAATCTCAAGGGTCTCTCCGGCGCCGATTCCTTGTGCGGGGCGTGGGCGCAGGCCGCCGCGCTGGGGGGAAGCTGGAAAGCCTTCCTGTCGACCTCGGGCGTGAACGCGAAGGACCGCATCAACGACGTGGGCCCTTGGTACAACGTGAACCAGACCACCTTGCTCTTCAACAACAAGACGGGTTTCACCGTGGGCGCGCAGTCGGCGATCCGCACCGAATACGGCGGATCCGCCTCCGGAAACGCCTGGACCGGAACCAAGGCTAACGGCACCGCCGACATGGTGAATTGCTCGAACTGGACGCAGGGAGGCGGCTCGGCCTACGCGAGCGTGGGCAGCCCGTCCATCACCCTCGACGACGGCCCCGGGTGGATGGCGAAGGGCGGCAACGCGCCCGCCTGCTCCACCCCGGCCCGCGTGTATTGCATCGAACAATGAGGAGCGCGATGAAATCTTCCTGCTTCGCCCTCGCGGCATGCATCGCCGCGACGATGCTCACGGCATGCGTGAGCGATTCCGGCAGCTCGGCCCCCAAGAGGATGTTCGCGACCAGCCAATCGTACGCCGGAAACTTCGGCGGCGCGGCGGCGGCCGACTCCATCTGCGCCACGCTGGCCGAGGCCGCCCTGCTGGGCGGCAAGTGGAACGCCTTCCTCTCCACGAACGACACGGGCGCGCTGGCGCGCACGCGCGAGGTCGGCCCGTGGTTCCGGGTCGACCGCGAGACGAAGGTCTTCAACAACCGCACGGGCTTCACCGTGGGCGCGCTGACCAACATCTACAACGAGTACGGGGCCCCCATCCCGTCCTCCGCGCGGGCGTGGACCGGCACGCGCGGCGACGGCACCGCCGACGGGACGCAGAACTGCTCCAACTGGACGAGCACGTCAGGTTACGCCACGGCGGGCAATCCCAACAAGTTG
>DATAHJ010000207.1:0-3846 GCA_036263275.1 Fibrobacteria bacterium
CCTCAAGCCCGGCTACATCGTGAACGACAAGCTCACGGGCTATGTCGGCCTCGATCACATGATGATCGGCGACGCAAGCCAGACCAAGCTGGTCCCGGGCGTTACCTACATGCAGTCCTCGGCCCTGGCCTTCGAGGCCAACGTCCCCTTCGTGGTGGCGGAGAGCGGCGGCGCCGGCAAGGCTTGGGGCGTGAACGTCTCGGTGTACTACACCCTCGGCATGTAAACCCTTTCGTCCGGCTTGCCGGCCCCTCGACAAGCTCGGGGACCGAAGAGTCACTAAAACCCTTCCGGGAAACCGGGAGGGTTTTTTCGTTTCGGGAATTCCCGGAACCCGCGTTTATACGGGAGCAATCGTTACGCCCGCTATCAAATTGTTTCATCGCGCAAGGAAATCGCATTTCCGTCCTGTTGCAGGGTAGAATGATTCCCGGAGCCGGCTCGTCCGGCCCGCATCACCCATCGAAAGGATCCACGATGAAGACACGTCATTTGATTCCCGGCGCTTGCGCCCTCGCCCTCGTGCTGTTCGCGGCCGACCGCGCGCAGGCCATGGCGCCCGGCACGCTCACCGCGAAGGAGACCACCACGTACGCGCTCGGCGCCGATGTCATCGGCGAGCTGCCCGTGGGCAACTTCGCCGACGTGGCGGGGTTCGGCCTCGGCGCGCTGGCGCGCTTCGAGCACAACCTCAACCAGTCGCCGCTGGCCGTCACCGCGCGCGCCGGGTACATCTGGCACATGGAGAAAGAGACCGGAGCCAGCACCTTCAACTATTCGCAGGTCCCGCTCCTGGGCGGCGTGAAGTACTCCCTCACCGGCGCGCCCATCTACATCGCCGCCGAGGCCGGCGCCGTGATCGGCATGACCAAGGTCGAGACCGACCCGCCGGGCCCCGGCGCCAGCACGAGCGACACGGAGACCGAGACCAACTTCGCCTGGAGCGCGGGCGCGGGCTATGAGCTTGGCCCCGTGGACATCCGTCTTGCGCTGTACTTCCCGGACGCGTCGAACATGGCTGACGCGATGACGGTCGGCGTGAGCTTCGGCTACAACTTCTGGGGCAAGTAGGCCTTGCTGCGACCTTCGCGCCAGGGTGTCGCCCTCCGTCGCGAGGCAACCAGCCTCGCTTCCTCGGGCTCCTACTGGCGCTTGGTCTCGCTACGGCCCTGTTAGATCGTCGCCGATCGCAATAAAAAACCCCTCCGGATTTTCGTCCGGAGGGGTTTTCGTTTGGCGGGTCTCCGAAGAAAACCGAACGAAGGGCGGACCGATTCCGGCCACCCCCATCCCCATTAATACCGGTAATGTTCCGCCTTGTACGGGCCGTTCACGTCCACGCCGATGTAGTCGGCCTGTTCCTTCGACAGCTTGGTCAGCTTGGCGCCGATCTTGTCGAGGTGCAGGCGGGCGACTTCCTCGTCGAGGTGCTTGGGCAGCACCGTGACGCCGATGGGACGCTTATCCTTGGTGGCCCAGAGCTCGATCTGCGCGAGCGTCTGGTTGGTGAAGGAGTTCGACATCACGAACGACGGGTGGCCGGTCGCGCAGCCCAGGTTCACCAGGCGGCCCTCGGCGAGCATGTAGATGCTGTTGCCGGCGGCGAAGGTGTACTTGTCCACCTGCGGCTTGATGTTCAGCTTCTTGATGCCGGGAAGCTTCTCGAGCTTGTCGACCTGGATCTCGTTGTCGAAGTGGCCGATGTTGCAGACGATGGCCTGGTCCTTCATCTTCGCCATGTGCGCGGCGGTGATGATGTCCTTGTTGCCGGTGGTCGTCACGTAGATGTCGCCCCAGCCGAGCGTGTCCTCGACGGTGAGCACGCGGTAGCCTTCCATGGCGGCCTGCAGCGCGCACACGGGGTCGATCTCGGTGACCACGACCTGCGCGCCCATGCCCTTGAGGGCGGCGGCGCAGCCCTTGCCCACGTCGCCGTAGCCGCACACGACGCCGACCTTGCCGGCGATCATCACGTCCGTGGCGCGCTTGATGCCGTCGATCAGCGACTCGCGGCAGCCGTACAGGTTGTCGAACTTCGACTTCGTCACGCTGTCGTTCACGTTGATGGCGGGGAACAGCAGCTTGCCGGCCTTCGCCATCTCATACAAGCGGTGCACGCCGGTGGTGGTCTCCTCCGAGACGCCCTTCAGGTCCTTCACGATCGCGTGGAAGATGCCCGGCTGCTCGGCCGCGATCTTCTTGAGCAGGTCCTTGATGACCTTGACCTCGTGGTTGTCGGACGGCGTCTCGATCCACTTGTCGCCGTTCTCCATCTCGTAGCCCTTGTGGATCAGCAGCGTCACGTCGCCGCCGTCGTCCACGATCAGTTCCGGACCCTTGTTGCCCGGGAACATGATGGCCTTCCAGGTGCAGTCCCAGTACTCCTCGAGCGTCTCGCCCTTCCAGGCGAAGACCGGGGTGCCGGAGGCGGCGATGGCGGCGGCGGCGTGGTCCTGCGTCGAGAAGATGTTGCACGAGGCCCAGCGCACGTCGGCGCCGAGGGCCTTGAGCGTCTCGATGAGCACGCCGGTCTGGATGGTCATGTGCAGCGAGCCGGTGATGCGCACGCCCTTGAGCGGCTGCTTGGGCCCGTACTTCTCACGGGTGGCCATGAGGCCGGGCATTTCCTGCTCGGCGATGTCGAGTTCCTTGCGGCCGAAATCGGCCAGCGAGATGTCGCGGACTTCGTAGTCGGCGGTCTTGGTCTTGGGCGCGGAGGCGGTGGCGGTGGTCATGTGAGGCCTTTCTTTGGAGGGCGAATGGGATTCGCCCTTACATCCGTTGTTGTTGTTTTGCATTGCAGGGGCGCACATGTGGCGCCCCTGCGGATTCGATCAGACCAGCGCGGGCAGTTTCACGCCCGCGGCGACGTGCTTCTCGCCCGCCGCGCGCAGGGCCGCGGCCTTGTCGGTCTTCTCCCACGTGAACTCCGGTTCATTCCTGCCGAAGTGGCCGTGCGTGGCGGTCTTCTTGTAGCGGGGCTTGAGCAGGTCAAGGGTCTTGACGATGCCGGCGGGCGTCAGGTCGAAGTGCTCGCTCACAAGGCTCGAGAGCACGTCGTCCGACACGCGGCCGGTGCCGAAGCTGTCGACGAACACCGACACGGGCTTCGGGTAGCCGATGGCGTAGGCCACCTGCACCTCGATGCGGTCGGCCAGGCCGGAGGCCACGAGGTTCTTCGCGACGTAGCGCGCGGCGTAGGCGGCCGAGCGGTCCACCTTCGTGGGATCCTTGCCCGAGAACGCGCCGCCGCCGTGGCGGCCCATGCCGCCGTACGTGTCGACGATGATCTTGCGGCCGGTGAGTCCGCAGTCGCCCATCGGGCCGCCCACCACGAAGCGGCCGGTCGGGTTGATGAGGTAGCGCGTGTTCGAGTCGAGCAGGTTCGCCGGGATCACGAACTTGATGCACTTCTCGATGATTTCCTTCTCGAGCGTGGCGTGGTCGACGTCCTCGCTGTGCTGGGTCGAGATCACCACCGTGTCCACGCGCACGGGCTTGTTGTCCGCGTCGTACTCGACCGTCACCTGCGACTTCGAGTCGGGGCGCAGCCACTTGAGCGTGCCGTTCTCGCGCAGCTCGGCGAGCTTCTCCATCAGGCGGTGCGAGAGGTGGATGGGAAGCGGCATCAGCACGTCGGTCTCGCGCACGGCGAAGCCGAACATCAGGCCCTGGTCACCGGCGCCCTGTTCCTTATGGAGACCCTCTCCCTCGCTCACGCCCTGCGAGATGTCGGGGCTCTGCTTGTCGAGCACGATGCTCACGCCGCAGGTCTTGTAGTCGAAGCCCTTGTTCGCGTCGTCGTAGCCGGTGCGCTTGATCGCCTCGCGCACGACGTGCTGGAAG
>DATAHJ010000208.1:0-2953 GCA_036263275.1 Fibrobacteria bacterium
GCCGGCAACGCCGCGGCCGCCTCCGCCAAGGAGGCCCTGAGGGCGAAGGCGGAAGCCGAAGGCCGGGCGAGGCTGGATGCCGAGAAGAAGAAGCTCGAGGAGCAGGCCGCCGTCGAGAAGAAGAAACTTCAGGACAAGGCCGTCGACCAGGCGAAGAAGAAAGGGAAGAAGCTTCTGGAGGGAATCAGGAAGTAGGGAGCGAGTGGCGGGAAGGGACATTGTTTTTCCCGCCACTCCCTACTAGCTACTAACCACCGCCTTTTTCTTTTGGTTCCGCTGTAATATTTCGCCTCCTTGCGGGTCGCGTTCACATCCGGGCAAAATGATCCTTTGACCTGACGGATCATCGAAACACGGTCGGATTCCGGGAAACCTTCAATTCCCCGCCGCCCTGCCGGCCCGAGTCTTCTCCCCTTCCGGGTCACCCTGATTTCGTCGGTTCCCTTCCCGGGCGCCCGCTTCAAGGGCGTTCCTTGTCTCCGCGCCCGTTGCCTGGGGATACGGATTAGACCCTATGGGATCCTTTCCCCGCGCGGCCTATGTTGCCGCTCCGAAAAGACAACGCAAGAAACACACATCGTGCTCCGCATCGCGCGGAGACGGGGAGACCTTTCATGAAGCTTTCATTCGCAAACAAAATCGGGGCCGCGGTCCTGATGTCTCTGTCCCTGGCCCTGACGGGCTGTTTGACCGACGACAAGAACAAGGAAGAGAGCGGGCCCACCATCTCATCCAGTCCTTCCGACGTGACGGTGGACGCGGGCCAGACGGCGACCTTCACGGTCATCGCGAGCGGCTCCGGGACGCTCGCCTACCAGTGGATGAAGGACGGCGCCAACATCGGAGGAGCCACCGCGAGCAGCTACGCCACCGTGGCAGGCTCCGGGGACGACGGCGCGGAATTCAAGTGCAAGGTCACCGACAGCGACGGTTCGACCACCAGCAGCGGCGGATTCCTCCGCATCCGGGTGACCGAACAGACGGTGACCCTGGCCGCGCAGGACAACGCGCTGGTGGCCTCCTCCCTGGACCTTGACACGTGGACGGCCTACACTTCCGCGAACGCCTCGGCGCACGCCTCGGAAATCGACCTGGTGTTCGCCTATTCGACCGTGGGCGACAGCTCGGCGCTCTATTCGCCGGACGCCGCCAAGAACGGCGTGAACGGCAGCGGCGGGTTCGACTTCATGCAATCGTGGTCCACCGCGAACACCACGGAAATGCGCGTGGTCTCGGTGGCCAACTGGTCGACGGTCACAACCGCCGCCAGCATCAAGGCGCTGTATGACGCGGGCACGGCCCCGAGCCCGGCCGGCCGCGTGTTCGTGCGCGCCGGCACCACGATCGTGGCCCGTTCCAACGGGTCGTTGTATGTGCTCCTTCGCGTGGACGCCGTGGTGCAGACCTCGAGCGGAACGGTCAACCTGACCGGCAAGGCCAAGCGTTGAGCGGCATCGAAAACTCCAAACACCTCCAAGGGATAACCAACATGAAAAAAGTACTTGGCCTTATTGCCGCCCTCGCGGCAGCCACATTCGCGGGAGACTACTCCACGTGGGGCTTCAACCGCACCGTCACCGTCAGCACCACGGGCCTCGGCCTGAGCGCCGACGTGGCGAGCCTTCCGATCCTGGTCCGCTTCCGTGCCGCCCAGCAGGGCGACATGCTCAACGCCGCGGGCACACAGATGCTCGCGGACGGCGCCGACATCCGTGTCACGGAGATCGACGGAATCACCGACGTGCCCTTTGAGATCGACTCGGCCTCCGTGGGTTCGGGCGGCGCCCTCTTCCTTTGGATCTATGCGTCCAACGTCCTCCAGAACAGCAGCGCGGCGGCTACCTTCCGCGTGTACTGGAAGAAGGCCGGCGCGTTGACCGCTTCCGATCCGACGGCGGTGTTCCAGGGGAGCAGCGGCTACCAGGCCGTGTTCCACTTCAAGTCGGCCGCGCCCTTGGCGGACGCCTCGAGCAACGCTTACTCGGTCATCACCGGAAACACCACAGCCAACCTCACGGCCCCGCTGATCGGGTCCGCGCGTACCTTCGGCACGGCCACCGGCAACGTGGACAACGTCACGACCACGTCGAACGTGTATGCCTATTTCAACGCCTTCTCGGGCCCCCTTGGGACCAATGGCGCCATGCCGGCGCTCACGCTCTCCGCCTGGACGCGCTCCAGCCTCACGAGCACCGGAAATCGTGCCGGCGGCGAGAAGCACGTCGTCTACCATGGCACCGGCCAAGGCAACGCGACCGGCCACGCTTTCCTGAAGCGCTGGGGTGTCCCCACCAACGTCACCGGGGGTGACACTTACCCGGGCGCCAATCGCTGGCTCGCGGGCGGCGACACCACCTATGCCGACTCGGGCACGGGCGTGAGGGGACCGTATGTCGGTTTCGGCGAGGCTGGCGCCACCATTGATAACTGGGTCTTCGTGGCTGCCGTCTGGAATGGCGCCAATTGGGTGACCTACCGGCAGCGTCGTTGGGAAAACTGGAATGCGGGCGTGGGAGGCGCGCGCGCGACGCCCACGACCCGGCCGAACTACTTCGGCGCCAGCGACACCGCCGTGCAATTCGACACCAGCACGGTGGCGGGCGCTCCCGTCGTCGAGAACACGAAGTCGTGGTTCATCGGCGGCTGGCAGGCGAACGGCGTCGGCAGCGCGGCCACGGTCGCGCGTCGCCTCTGGCAGGGCCAGCTCGACGAGGTTCGCATCGAGAACGTCGCGCGCAGCTATGACTACCTCAGGCTCCGCTTCCTTGCCGAGCGGGACACCATCGGCAGCGTCAACAACGTCCTGTACACCATCGGCAGCCCGGTGACCGCGATCGGCGGCAGGGCCGTTAGGCTTGGGAGCCTCGCCTCGAAGGTGACGTCCCAAGGCGTGACGTTCCGTCTCTCCGAGGCGACCCCGGGCACGTTGACCATCCTCGACCTGTTCGGCCGA
>DATAHJ010000209.1:0-6219 GCA_036263275.1 Fibrobacteria bacterium
GGAGTTTCGCGCGGCGCATTCGCAGCGCCTGCGCCTCGAACGTTATCATGACGCGATCGCGGCGCTGGCGTCGCGCAACCTGGCCTATGCCTGCGCCTGCAGCCGCGCCGAGGCGCGCCGCGCGGCGGGAACGGACGCGGCGGTCTATCCCGGGACGTGCCGCGACCGAGGCCTGGGCCTGGAGGACGATCCGGCCGGGACCGTCCTGCGCTTTCGCATGCCCGCCGCGCGGGAAGGCGTCCTGAGCGCGCGCGACGAGAGCGGCGGCGCCTTCGCCTTGCATCCGGGCCGTGACATGGGAGACTTCGTGTTGCGCCGCCGCGGCGGCGACCCGGCCTATCAGGTCGCTTCCGTGATGGACGATGTCGCACACGGCGTCGACTTCGTGGTGCGGGGCCTCGACCTCATGCCCAGCACGGGCGCCCAGCTCGCGCTTGCACGTGCGCTGGAGCTTCCGGAGTTCGCGCGCATCCGTTTCTGGCATCATGAGTTGATCCGGGACGACGCGGGCGAAAAGCTCTCGAAGTCGCGCGGCGCGGAGTCGCTCGCCGCGCTGCGCGCGCGCTTTCCCGATCCCGCGCCGCTGTTCCGCTGGTTCGCTTCCGCGCTCGGCCGCGATCCCGCTTCGGCCGCCCGTGTCTCGACCGCGCACGACCTGCTCGAGGGGTTCGATCCTGCGCGCGTTCCGGCCACGCCCTTGCGTCTGTCGGACTTCTGGCGGTACGTCGACGGGGGATAACAAGGGCGACCCATGCGTCGCCCATACCTACATTTGTGGCCTATGTTATCCGCCGCCGAAATCGCCCGTCACCCCGGTCCCCTCGTCGTCTGCACCGCGTGCGACTTTCCATTCGCCCGCGTGCTGGAGCGCGCCGGGGTGGATGTCATCTTGGTGGGCGATTCGCTGGCGAACGTGGCCTTGGGCCTGCACAGCACGCGCGGCATCGGCATGACGGAGATGGAGATCTTCGCCGCCGCGGTGTTGCGCGGCGCGCCCCAAACCCACGTGACCGTGGACCTGCCGTTCGGGGCGGATTCGACGGTGGAAACGGCGGTCCGCAACGGGTCGCGCTTCATCGAACTCGGAGCCTCCTCGGTGAAGCTGGAGGGCAGCAAACCGGGTGTCATCAAGGCGCTGGTAGATGCCGGAATTCCGGTGATGGGACACCTCGGCGTGCTGCCGCAAACGGCGAAATCCTTCAAGAAGGTGGGAGGCGCGGAGGGTGAGCGCGACCGGCTCGTGGCCGAGGCTCGCGAGATTCGTGACGCGGGCGTTTTCGCGATGGTGTTGGAGAACGTGGATGCCGAAGTGGCCCGCGAGGTCACGGCCACCGTCGACGTGCCCACCATCGGCATCGGCGCCGGAGCGGGCGTGCGGGGTCAGGTTCAGGTGCTCTATGACATCCTGGGGCTGGCGGAGAAATCCCCCCCGTTCGCCAAGCGTTTCGCCGACCTGTCGGCCGAGGCCGAAAAGGCCGTGCGGGAATATGCCGGATGGGTGAGGGGAGAGGGGAATCAGAGAGAGGCTTCTTCGTAGGCTTTTCTCCGTCGTTTAGGATTCTTCGGCGTCAAGTCTTCGGATGGTTGGGGAAGCGCAAATTTTCGTCTTCCCCTCCCAAACCCAAACCCTGCGAAGGATTAATTTCGAAGAATCCCAAACCAATTCTCCAGGGCCCCATCCTATCTTTCGCCTCATGTCCGACTCCCATTCCGGCCCTTCCGAGTCTTCAGAGTCCTCCGAATCCACGGCCGCGCCGGAAGCCGGCCTGCGTCCCAAGCCCGGCCTCGAGATCATCGAGGGCCGCGAGTTCCTCGCGGAGAACGTGGCGATCTCGGGGCGGCATTTCATCCGCTGTTCGTTCAACTTCTGCAACTTGATCTATTCGGGCGGCCCGGTTGGCCTCGTCGAATGCGGGGGCACGCACAACGAGTTGATCGAAGTGGGCCCCGTGAAGGAGGCCATGCAGGGCCTGGGCGCGGACGTCATCCGCGACAAGATGCTCCGCTACTGGCGCGAGGTGCGCAAGGGCCTCAACCTCGAGGTTCCGCCCGAAGCGTGATGCGCGTGATCTCCGACGTGGTTCCCACCCGCATCGGAGGTCCCCAGTAACCCGTTCCCGGGCTCACGTAGATCCACGTTTTATCCGCGTGGCGATATAACCCCTGCACATAGGGCTGGTCGAGCTTCGTCAGCCAGTTGAAGGGCATGATCTGTCCTCCGTGCACGTGTCCGGAGAGCATGAGGTCCGTGCCGTGGGCCGCGGCCTCGGCGATCGCCTTGGGCTGATGGGCCAATAGCACCAGCGGCTTCGAAGTGTCGCGGCCTGCCGTGGCGGCGGGGATGTCCTGCTTGTGGCCCAGGGCCATGCCCTCGGCGCTGCGGTCATCCACTCCGGCCAGGTCGAACAGGCCGCGCACGTCCACGTGCTCGTTGCGCAGCACGCGCACGCCCAGGGTCCCGAGATGAGCGCACCATTCCGCCGCGCCGGAATAATATTCGTGGTTTCCCGTGATGAAGAAAACACCGTCACGGGCACGCAAATCCGCCAACGGGGCCACCTTCTCGCGCAGTTGCTCGACAGACCCGTCGACGAGGTCGCCCGTGATGACGATCATGTCGGCGCCCAGCGCATTCGTTTCGCGCACCACGGTCTCCAGGAAGTCGTGGCCCAGCGTGGGCCCGATGTGGATGTCCGTGAGCTGGGCGATGACGTAGCCGTCGCCCCCGGCCGGCAGCTTCGCAAGGGGCACCTCGACGCGTTTCACCTTCGGCCCGCGCGCCGCGTGCAGGATGCCTCCGATCCCCGTCAATGCCGCCGCCGAGGCGACGCCGCCCGCCAACAGGCGCAGGGCGAAGGACCGTCGCTCCGGGTCGCGCGGCATGAGGCCGGTGAGCCATGCGGAGCCGCGCAGGAGGTCTCCCGCGAGCCCGAAGACGAACAGGTAGAACATCAGCCCGATCCAGACATACGCGATCCACGCCACGGGCACGGCGAACCAGTTGGGCGCGCTGCGCAAGGTGAGGAACATCAGCGGGATGACGGCCATCAAGGTGAAGAGCGCGACGGTGGCGACGCGGTTCCAGGGCATCGGCAGCGCGGCGGGCACGACCACGCGCCGCCAGATGTAGAAGTGGATCAGGAACAGAACCCCGACGACGATGCCGAGGAAGACGAGGAGGCGGGTGAGTGTCATGAGCGGGATGGGGGAAGAAGTAGCGTGGACATTGGAAACTCTAAAGGCACGCAGAGTTTACAAAATGGCGCCCCGACGGAGGGCCGAAGAATCATCCGCGCGTCGCGAAATGCAACGCGATCCACACCGCATCCTCCGAAGCCCTCTCGACGCGGTGCCTGAGCCGCGCGGGAATCGTCAGGCTGTCGCCCGCGACGAGGTCGAGCGTGCCGGTTTCAAAGGCCAGAACTGCGGTTCCCCGCAGGAGCAGGACCCATTCCTCATCGGGCTGGTCGTACCAGAATCCCGGCGGGCTCGGCTGCCCGTGCGAGACGAGATGTTCGAGTCGTAGCGATTTTTGATCGAGGAGGCGCGACACTTCCTCGGCCGATCCCTGTCCGGTTTTCTGCGCGGTCGAGAGGAGATTTCGAACGGCGGGTAGCACGGTGCTTATTTCTTCCTGGACTTCGGTTTCGCCGCCTGGGGTTTCGCGGGCGGGGGGATGCGCACGATCGCATCGTAGCGCTTGAGTTCCGCCGTCGTCGGAACGTAGCCCCCGCGCGAGCGCTTCAACAGGTCGACCGCCCATTCGATGTCCCTTTCCGCTGCGGCAACGCTGTCTCCGGAAGGATCGTGCGGCGTGAGCTTCAGGGAATCCGGCTGGGCCTGATACCTTTCAAAGATGTCGGCGTAGCGCGCCGTTTCCTCCGAAGTGGGCCGGTACCTCGTGCCCTGGATCTTCCGTTGAAGCGCGACGGCCCAGTCGATTTCTTCCTGCGATACCGGGCGTAGGGACGGAGACGGTGGCGGCGCGGGATGTGACGCTTGCAGCCTTTTGGCGATGTCCTGATAGCGCGCGGTTTCCTGGGCCGTGGGTTGGTGATTTTCGGTTTGGACCTTCTTCTCCAGATCGAGCGCCCAATTGAGTTCTTCCTGGGACACGGATGTCATGGAATCCGTTACGACTGGCGATGGGAGAGCCGGGCCGGCCAAGGCGCCGGCGCAACCGATCAGCAGAATGGGGAGACATCGGAGCATTCCCCAAAGGTAAGGATTATCCGTTAACCCGAGGCCAGGAGCTTCGCGACGCGCCGGCGCAGCTTCGGGATGCATTCCGCCTCGAACCATGCGTTGCGCTTGAGCCACATCAGGTTGCGCGGACTGGGGTGGGGCAGGGGCAGAACCGCGTCGCGGTCGAAGTTCGCGGCGCGCACGGTCTCGGTCAATGTTTCCTTGCGCCTGCGCGCATTTTCCTTCAGGTGGTAGGCGATGGCGTAGCTCCCGATTGCCAACGTGAGTTCGACGTTCTTGAGGCGGGGGAGAAGCCTTCCATGCCAAGTGGCCGAGCATTCGGGGCGGGGCGGCATGTCGCCGGCCTTTCCCGTGCCAGGGTAGCAGAATCCCATCGGGATGATGGCGAACTTCTTCTCGTCGTAGAACGTGTCGCGGTCGATGCCGAGCCACATCCTGAGCCTGTCACCGCTGGGATCGTTAAACGGGATACCCGTCTCATGCACGCGCCGTCCCGGCGCTTGCCCGGCGAGGAGAATCCTCGCGGCGGGATGGGCCCGCACCACCGGCCGCGGGCCCATCGGCAGGTACGCATGGCAGATGGTGCATGCTCGGACTTCGGCGAGGAGGGAGGAGAAGGAGGACACGAAAGGAATTTACACCCTCCATTCGAAGCGGGGCATGGGGGACTTAAAGCCCCTCGTCCTTCGTCTCCCGCGTCAGCGCCAAGGCCACGAGCGTCACCGCCGCTGCGGCGGAGAGGTAGTAGCCCGTGTACTGCAGCCCCTTGTTCTGCGCCAGCCACATCGCCGCGTAGGGCGCCAGCGAGGCGCCGAAGATGCCCGCGAGGTTGAAGGTCAGCGACGCCCCGGTATAGCGCACCGAGGTCGGGAACAGCTCCGAGAGCGTCGTGCCCAGAGGTCCGTACGAAAGGCCCATCAACGCCAAACCCAGCGCGAGGAAAAGGGTGGTCGACAGCGGATCGCCCCCATGAAACAGCCTCGCGAACACGAGCCCGAACAGCAGGCTCGCCACCGCCGCGCAAACCTGCGTGATGCGGCGGCCATGCCGGTCCGCAAGGAGGCCCGAGAGCGGGATCGTCAGGCCGAAGAAAAGCATCCCGAAGAGCTGCATCACCAGGAACTCGCCGCGCGTATAACCCAGCGCCTTCGTGCCCCATGCCAACGTGAACACCGTCATCAGGTAGAACAGCACGAACACCAGCAGCGCCACCATCGTGCCAAGCACCAACGCCCCGAAATGCTTGCGGAACACCTCGAACATCGGCACTTCCACGCGCTCGTGGCGGTCAAGCGCCTTCTGGAACACCGGCGTCTCATGCAGCTTCAGCCGCACGTAAAGCCCCAGCATCACCAGCAGCGAGCTGGCGAGGAAGGGCACTCGCCAACCCCACGCGAAGAACTGCGCGTCGGAGAGCGAACGGCTCAGCAGCAGGAAAATGCCGCCCGAAAGGATGAAGCCGATGGGCGCGCCCAATTGCGGGAACATGCCGTACCAAGCGCGCTTGCCCGGAGGCGCATTCTCCGTCGCCAGCAGGATCGCGCCACCCCATTCGCCGCCGAGGCCGAGACCCTGTCCGAAACGGCACAACGCCAGCAGGATGGGCGCGATCACGCCGATTTGCGCGTGCGTGGGCAGAAGGCCGATGCACACCGTCGAGAGGCCCATGGTCATCAGCGCCGCCACCAAGGTGGCCTTGCGCCCCACGCGGTCTCCGAAGTGCCCGAACACCGCCGACCCGATGGGGCGCGCGAAGAAGGCCACGGCGAAGGTCGCCAGCGACTGCAGCGTGGCCGTGGTGGGGTTCGAGGCGGGGAAGAAAAGCTTCGGGAAGACCAGCACCGCAGCGGTGGCGTAGATGTAGAAGTCGAAGAACTCGATGGCCGTGCCGATCAGGCTTGCGACAAGCACGCGCGCGGGGGAGTTTTTAGGTGAGGTCATGGGAGGGGAAATTAGGTAATCTCTCCTTGGTATTTTTCGGGCCCAAGGAGATCCCCATGAAGAAGACGATCG
>DATAHJ010000210.1:0-7354 GCA_036263275.1 Fibrobacteria bacterium
GCCTTCGCGCGCACGATCCACGAAGGCAAGGCCGTCAGCTTCTGGTGGACAATGGGCGTGAACCAAGGCCACGAGGCCGTGCGCACCGCGCAGGCGATCATCAACCTCTCGCTCATGACCGGAAACATCGGCAGGCCGGGCACGGGCGCGAACTCGATCACCGGCCAAATGAATGCGATGGGATCACGGATCTTCAGCAATACGACCTCGCTCGTCGGCGGGCGGGACTTCCTGAACCCGGACCATCGGTGCGAAGTCGCGGACATCCTCGGCATCGATGTCGCGCGCGTCCCTGACCGCAACTCCCTCGCCTACGACCAGATCGTGGAGGGCGTTTGTGCGGGAGGCATCAAGGGCCTGTGGGTGATCGCCACCAATCCGTTGCATTCGTGGCCCGACCAGGCGCGGCTTCTCCAAGGTCTCCACAACCTGGAATGCCTCGCCGTGCAGGACCTCTTCGCCGACACCGACACCGCGCGCCTCGCCCACGTTTTCCTGCCCGCCGCGGGGTGGAGCGAAAAGGAAGGCACCCTCATCAATTCCGAGCGGCGCCTCGGTCTTTTCAAGAAGGTCTCGCGCGCGCCCGGCAAGGCTCTCGCCGACTATGCCATCTTTCGCCTCATCGCGGAGTATTGGGGTTGCGGTGACTTGTTCCGGAACATGCCCGCAGCTGAGGAAGCCTTTCAGGTGATGAAAAAGCTTTCAGCGGGAAGGCCGTGCGATTTCTCGGGCATTCGCGACTATGCCGAGATCGACGCTCGCGGCGGCGTACAGTGGCCCTGCCGCCCGGATCATCCGGAGGATGCGGCGCAGGAGCGCCGCCTCTTTGCGGACGGGAAGTTCTTCACTCCAAGCGGGCGGGCCCGCATGCTCTTCGACCGCGTCAGGCCACCGGCGGAGAAGGCCGACAAGGAATACCCCCTCACTTTGCTCACGGGACGGGGAACTTCGGCGCAATGGCACACCAACACGCGCACCGGGCGCTCCGCGGTGCTGCGCAAGCTGTACCCCAAGGACTGCTACGTCGAGATGAATCCCGAGGATGCAACGGGCCTGGGCATCGCGCCTGAAAGTTGGGTGCGGGTGCGGACGCGGCGCGGCGCGCTGAGCGCACGGGCCTTCGTGGCCGCCTCGGTGCGGCCGGGGCAGATCTTCCTGCCGATGCATTACGACGGCGTCAACGCGCTAACGATCGCGGAGTTCGACCCGCATTCTCGACAGCCGTCCTACAAGCATTGCGCGGCGCGGGTGGAGCGCGCGGGATAAGGCGGATCGCGCCTAAAAGCGCGGGACGTCGGTGACGCCGAGGATCACGTTCGCGGGATCGATTTCCACGCGCACGGCCGCGCCTTTTTTCGCCTGAATCTTCGCGGCCGGTTTTTCCGCAAAGCTCGTCCACAGGGCTTCGCCGCCACCGAGCCGGATGGAAGTCTCGACGCGCCCGCGCGCGCGATGGATGTCTTCGAAAACACCCTTGAGAAGGTTGGCCGATTTTCCCGCTCTTCTGGAAGCGACGGGGACGACCCAATTCGCCTTGATGAGCGCGTAGGCTTCCCTGCCCTTGCGGATTCCAATGTCTTCCGCGCTGCGGCGGGTAATGCGCGCCTTGAGGCGGTCGCCGCCCTTGAGTGAGAGGACGACTTCGGCTTCCAGTCCCGCGAGCTTGACGCTCTCCACGGTTCCGAACAATTGGTTGCGGGCGCTGGTCTTCAGCGACATCCCGCGCGCGAGGCGCTGGAAATCCTCGAAGTCCTGGATGCCCTTGCGAAGGTCCTTGATGTAGCGCTCGTGCCTCTGCTGCAATACGCGATAGGCTTCAAGAAGCCCCGCGCCGTAGGAGGTCAGCCGGGTGCCGCCGCCGCTCTTGCCGCCCGCAGTCCGCTCCACCACCGGCTGGCCCGAGAGTTCGTTGAGGCGGTCCACGTGGCTCCAGGCCGTGCGGTAGCTGACGCCGCAGGCCTTGGCGGCCTTGGTGATGGAGCCGGTTTCCCGCAGGTTTTCCAGCAGCGCGGCGTGGAATTCTCCGAGAATTCCGGACGTGGGTTTGGCGGGGCGGTTCATCGGGGCCAAAGCTAGCTCCCGCGCCCCCTGAATGAGGCTTGACGGGAGGGTTCCCCGGTCGCTATATACTTGATTGCATAACGATGTCCGGTCCGCCCGGCTCCTTATCCTCTCACACGGGCAATCCCCCCGATACGGACCTTCGCATGCTACGTCGCATCCAACGCTCCACCTTCCTTTCACTCCTCCTGCTCGCCGCGCTCGCGGCCGGCGCCTCCGCCCAGATCACCGTCGCCACCGCCGCCAGCGTGCAGTTCGCGATGCAGGACCTGATCGCCGCGTTCACGAAAAAGACCGGCTACGAGGCCAAGGCCGTCTATGGCGCCTCGGGCGCGCTCGTGACGCAGATCCGCAACGGGGCGCCCTTCGACGTGTTCGTCTCCGCCGACGCCTCCTTTCCCGATTCGCTGAAGGCCGCGGGACAGTCCGCCGGAAAGTCCGAGGTCTACGGGTACGGCGCGTTGGTGCTGTGGACCACGAAGGACCTTGATCTCTCGAAGGGCCTTTCGATCCTGGCGAATCCCGCCGTCGCGAAGATCGCGCTCGCCGATGTGAAGCGCGCGCCCTATGGGCGCGAGTCGGCGAAGGCGCTCAAGAAGGCCGGCATCTACGACTCGGTGGAAGCGAAGCTTGTGTATGGCGAGAACATCTCGCAGGTCACCCAGTACGTCGTCACCGGCAATGCGGATGCAGGCTTCAACGCCAAGTCGATCGTGGTGGCGCCGGAGATGAAGGGCCGCGGCAAGTGGATCGAGCTCGATCCCTCGCTGTACGATCGCATCAAGCAGAAGATGGTGATGACGCGCGCGGGCTACCGCGAGCATCCGACCCAATCGGCGGCCTTCATGGAGTTCGTGCTTTCGGCGCCCGGCCGCAAGATCCTCGCCGAGTACGGCTACTCGCTCCCCTGAGGCCGCCGCCGTGCAGGGACTTGACCTCGGGCCGCTGTGGCTGACCTTGCGGCTCGCCGCGATCGCCACCTCGGTCCTGCTCCTTCTCTCGATCCCGCTCGCCTATTGGCTGTGGCGCACGCGCTCTCGCCTGCGCTTCCCGATCCAGGCGCTGGTGAACCTTCCGCTGGTGCTGCCTCCCACGGTGCTGGGCTTCTACCTGTTGCTGCTTCTGAGCCCCGCGCGCCTGCCGGGAAGTTTTCTTCGCGAACACTTCAACCTCACGTTGGCCTTTTCGTTTCCGGGGCTCGTGATCGGGTCGCTGGTCTTCAGCCTGCCCTTCATGGTGAACCCCATCGTCTCGGGTTTCGAAAGCCTGCCGAAGTCGCTGGCCGAGGAATCGCTCATCCTCGGCGCCAGCGCGCGCCAGACGCTGTTCCGGATCCTTTTGCCGGAGATCAAGCCCTCGCTGCTCGCCGGCGTCGTGCTGACCTTCGCGCATACCATCGGTGAATTCGGCGTGGCGCTGATGATCGGCGGCAAAATTCCCGGGAAGACTCTCATCGCCTCCATGGCGGTGTATGACCAGGTCGAGTCGCTGAATTACGGGACGGCGCACGCCTACTCGGCGATCCTCTGCGCGGGATCCTTCGCGACCCTGCTGACGCTGCTGCTCATCAACCGGAAACTTCACCGACAGGCCTAGTCAGGCCCCCAAGTCGCCGTCCATCGATCCCGGGCCCTGAGGCAGCGCCGCGAGGCCGGATTCCGGGCTGCCGTGCACATGGGCGGGATCCGCGCACGTCGCGCAATTCACCCACTCCACGGTGCCGTCGGCGTAGAACTCCCGCTTCCAGATCGGCACGCGCTTCTTCACTTCGTCGATGATGAAGCGGCAGGCGTCGAAGGCCGCGCCGCGATGCGCGGACGCCACGCCCACCCACACGGCCATGCCGCCGATCTCTAGCGGCCCCGCGCGATGCACGCACAGCGCGCCAAGGATATTGAAGCGCGCGAGCGCCTCGCGCAGGATCGCTTCGCCTTCCTTCATCGCCAGGGCGGGATAGGCCTCGTACTCGAGCCGCAGCACCGCGCGGCCGTCGTTGTGGTCGCGCACCACGCCCTCGAAGCTTACGCATGCGCCCGCGGCGGCGTTTTCCAACTCCCTCCGCAGGGCGGCGGAATCGATGGGCTCGGATGTGAGACGGAACACGCTAGCCTCCGGAGACCGGCGGAATGAAGGCCAAACGGTCGCCCGACTGCGGTACGGCGTCCCACGAAGCATAGGCGTCGTTGATGGCCACGAGGACGGAGGCCCGCTCCAGCGCGAAGCCATGTCGTTCGCGCAAACGCTCGTACAAGTCGGCCAGCGAGGAACCGTCGAGGGACACCTCCTCCGATGCGCGCTTGGCGCGTTCACGGAAGAGGGCGAAGTATTCGACGGTGACGACGGAAGCGGGAGCCAAGGCCCCGCTCGCGCGCGCATGGTCTTCCGGCGTGTTCGCGTTCTCGAGGAACAAGGCTTCTTCCGGCCCGCGGAGCGCCAGGCGCTTCGCGTCCACCGCCTGCGCGATCTTCGTCGGGCAGGTCGCGCCGCGTGCCATCGCCGCGCGCGCCTCAATCTCATAGGACGGTTCGTAGATCGCGCACAGCGGTTCCGGAAAATTCTCGCGCGCGGGATTCTCGAAGACCGTCATCGGCTTCGAAGGATCGCGGGACGCGACCAGCACTCGCAAGGCCTCTTCCGAGAGAAAGGGCAGGTCGCAGGCGGCCACGAGAAACGCCGCGCCCGGATGCGCCGACAGCGCGGACAGGATGCCGTTCAGCGGCCCGCCGATGTCGAAGGCGTCCGCGATCGTCTCGTAGCCCTCGAAGAGCGTCTCATTCGCCTGGTCGGCGCGGCGCGAGACGAACACGCGCTCGCAAACCTGCGACAGCAGCGCCGCCGTGCGGCGCACATGCGGCTCGCCATGATATTCGAGAGCGGCCTTGTCGCGACCCATGCGGCGGCTGCGCCCGCCGGCGAGCACCAGGCCATAGAGCGGGGCCGTCATGCCTCGCTCCGGTAATCCCGCTTGCCGCCGGTCTTCTCCAAGAGCCGCACTTGGCGGATCACGATGCCGTGCGAAAGCGCCTTGCACATGTCGTACAACGTCAGGGCCGCGACGCTCGCACCCGTGAGCGCCTCCATCTCCACGCCCGTCTTGTGGCTCGTGGCGACGGAGCATGCGATCACCGCCTCTTCGCCTTCCATCGTGATCGCGATCTTGCAATCGTCGAGCGGGAGGGAGTGACACAGGGGAATCCATTCATCCGTCTTCTTCGCGGCCATCACGCCCGCGATGATCGCGGTGTGGAACACCGGCCCCTTGGGCCCGCGAATGTCGCCTCCCTCGAAGCGCTCGCGCACTTCCGCGGGCAGCCACACACGCGCCTCGGCCCGCGCCGTGCGGCGCGTCACGGCCTTGCCGCCGACGTCGACCATTGCAGGCCGGGCATCGGAGTCCAGGTGGGTGAAGCCAGTCATGCCTCGCCCGCCCCTTCAGTTACGAGTTTCGAGTTACGAGTTACGAATGAAATACAGGGCTCCCAACGGCCCTCCAATTCGTAACTCGTAACTCGTAACTCGTAGCTCACCTTACCCCCCGATCTCGTGCATCGCCTGGTCCACGTGATGGATCCTTCCGCCCGGCTTCATCGCCAGCACCGAAGGAATGATGTCATCGTAACCCGAAACGGGAACCGACCGCAGCGAAGCCCCCCGCTCACTCATGAGGCAGGAGCGCAGCACCCCGGTCGCCGAAAGGCGCAGGCGCGAGCAGCTTGCGCAGAACGGACGCGATTCCGAGGCGATGAATCCGAGCCGTGCGCCCTCGGGCGTCTCGAAGACGAATGAGGTCGAATCGACGGGAACGGCGACGGACCGTAAACTGAAGGACGCTTCGAGCCGTTCGATCATCTCCGAGGCCGGGACGAAACGGCTTTCCCAATGCTCGCGGTGACCCGGACCGATCTTCATGTATTCGAGGAAGCGCACCTCGATGCCCGTCGCGGCCGACCAGCGCGCGAACTCGGGCAGCTCATCGTCGTTGACGCCGCGAAAGACTACCGCGTTGATCTTCAGGTGAAACCCCATGGTTGCCGCGCGCTCGATGCAGGCCATCACCTTGCGGAAGTCGCCGCCGCCGGTGACGCGGTCGAAGCGGCCCGCATCCAGGCTGTCGAGGCTGATGTTGAGATGGTCGCAACCGAGATCCTGCAAAAATCCGAGATGGCGCTCCAGCAGCTGGCCGTTGCTCGTGAGGCTCAGGCGCTTCGCGGGAATCTCCGCGAGCGCGGTCATGATCTCGCGAAACTCGGGGCGCACCGTCGGCTCGCCGCCGGTGACGCGCAATTCCTCGATGCCGCGCTCCACCAGTTCACCGCAGATCGCGCGGTACTCCGCGGGCGACAGCAGATCGGCGTTGCGCGTGAAGGACGGATTCTCCGGCATGCAGTAAAAGCAGCGGTACTGGCAGGCATCGGTGAGCGACACCCGCAGCTTGCGCATCACGCGCCCCGAGGGGTCCGTGAGCCCGGAGCCGACGAGTTCCGCGACGGTCGAAACAGCGGTATTTGGGAGGCGCGCGATCATGGAAACCAGGAGTAAAAAGACAAACTTTCACCCGCTTCGTGGGCGTTTTCGCCCGAGGGCGCCTCCACGAATCCGTCCGAGCCGCCGAACCTCGCAAAATCGCCCGAACCGTTGATCGGAACTGGAACACCGCGTCGCTTTCCGTCTTTTTCCTCCATGCGGGCCGATAAAAAACGCGTCAATCGCGAGGCCGGCATTGTCCCGTCGTATGGCACCGATTCCGCAAACGGAGCCCATCCCGACTTGGCCCAAACCAGCGGCAGCACGTAGCGGCGCGCGCACACGAGCGAGGATACGGGGTTCCCGGGCAATCCGAAAACGAGGCGGGGGTGTTCTTGCGCGGGCCCAAGGTGTTCGGGTTTCTTCGGGCTCGAACCGGTTTTCGTTTCAAGCGCCTTGGATCCGAACCAAAGAGGCTTTCCCGGCTTCTGGGCGATCTTGTGGAAGACTTTCTCCACGCCCAACGCGTCGAGGACCTCGGGAACGAGGTCGAACTTTCCCGCCGACACGCCGCCCGTGACAAGCAGCACATCGGCATTCGACAAGGCTTCCGAAAGCGCGACCGTCAGCGCGACCGCATCGTCGCCGCAGCGACGCTCCGAGACCTCGGCCCACGGCGCGAACAGCGCCGCGAGGGCGGGACCGTTCGAAGCGCGCAACTGATGCTCTCCGGGCGTGACGGAAGCGTCGACCAGCTCGTCGCCGGTGGAGACGATCGCGACGCGCGGCAAACGCGAGACGGCGACACGAGACGCGCCCACGGAAGCCG